>CALRNG020000004.1:0-21357 GCA_943369495.1 Rhizobium sp. Q54 | reverse complement strand
GATAAAAAGGACACCATACAATGTAGATTGTATGGCCATACACTATGAAGGTGCCGCGCCATGGCCACCCATAAGAAGATCGACTTTTCCACCACCCCGTTCGGGGTGGGTATCCGGGGCTTATGTCCCCATTGCCGGCAGGGGAAAATCTTTGCGGGCTATCTGACGCTGGCCAAGAATTGTTCAGAGTGCGGGTTGGACCTGTCCTTTGCCGATCCGGCGGATGGGCCGGCCTTTTTCACCATGTCGATTGTCAGTTTCCCGCTGACCGGGTTTGCGGTGTGGCAAGAGCTGGCGTTTCAGGCGCCGTACTGGGTGCATCTGTTTACAACCTTACCGGTATCAATGCTGTCGGTGATGGCCCTGCTGCGGCCATTGAAGGGCTGGCTGGTCTGTGCCCAGTATATGAACAAGGCGGAGCAGGGGCGACTGGATGAGGGCGAGGATGGGCAGCAGGGCTGAGTGGGTTCCGCCAGCGCTGCCGCCGGGCGGGGCGCTGTACCGCGCCATTGCCGATGCCATCGCCATGGATATTGCGTCAGGCGCGCTAACACCCGGCATGCGCCTGCCGCCGCATCGCAAGCTTGCCGATGCGCTGGGCGTGGACCTGACGACCGTGACGCGCGCCTATGCCGATGCGCGGGCGCGGGGCCTGGTGGAGGCGGTGGTGGGGCGCGGCACCTATGTGGCCGATGCCGTGAACCCGCAGCGCACCAAGGTGGAGCTGGACCTGTCCATGAACCTGCCGCCGCAGCCGGCCAGCGCCAATCTGGCGCTGCGGCTGGGCCGGGCCATGGCAGGGCTGACGCGGCGGCCCGACCTGTCCAGCCTGCTGAATTACCAGCCCAGCGGCGGCGGCGATGGCGACCGGCGGGCGGGCGCGAAATGGCTGTCGGCCCGCATCCCCGATCTGGGGGCCGACCGGGTGCTGGTGACAGGCGGGGCGCAGATGTGCCTGACGGCGCTGCTGGCCGTGCTGTGCGAATGGGGCGGGAATATTCTGTCGGACCCGTTCACCTATCCCGGATTTCGCATGGCGGCGCAGCTGCGCGGGCTGTATGTGACACCCGTCAAGAATGATGCCATGGGCATGGTGCCCGAGGCGCTGGCCAGTGTGGTGCGCGACAGCGGCGGGCCGGTGGCCGTATATCTGATCCCCACGGCCCAGAACCCGACGGGCACCACCATGCCGCTGGAGCGGCGCCACGCCATTGTGAAGGTGGCGCGGGAACATAACCTGATCCTCATCGAGGATGATGCCTATGGCATGCTGGCCGACCCGGAGCTGCCGCCGCTGGCCGCCTTGGCGCCGGAGCGGGTCTGGCATATTGCCAGCCTGTCCAAATGCCTGACGCCGGGGCTGCGCGTGGCCTATCTGGTGATGCCGCCCGGCGCCGATGTGACGGCGGTGCGCCTGCATCTGCGCGGCACAGCCCAGATGGCCCCGCCCCTGTCGGTGGCCGTGGCCACCGCGTGGATTGAGGATGGTACGGCGCAGGAGATATTAGGCGCCATCCGGCAGGAGGCAGAGGAACGCCAGACCATCGCGCGGCGCGAACTGCCCGTGGGCTCCCTGTCGGCGCATCCGCAGGGGCACCATGGCTGGATCACCCTGCCGCCCTTTTGGACCGACCGCGCCTTTGCCGAAGCGGCACGTAAGATGGGGGCGGCGGTCATTCCCGGTGCGGCCTTTGCCATGGCACCCGACCCGCCAGCCCGGTTTGTGCGGGTGGGGCTGGGCGCGGCCCCGGACCAGCAGGTGCTGACGGTGGCGCTGCGCCGGCTGGCGGCGCTGATGCGCAATGGGCCTGTGGCGGAGGAAGAGGTGGTTTGAGGGGGAGAAAGAAACGCGCCACCCCTGACGCACTGCCGCCTCCACGGCGGAGGCCCATAGGCGCTAGAGCGTATTTCCGTTGACCGGAATCGTCCTTTCCTTCGTCATCCCGGTGCAAGCCGGGACCCAGGGGCAAAATACCCGAGCTTTCAGCGGCGATGATCGACGCAGTACCAACGTTTGTTCTTGTGGCCCCTGGGTCCCGGCTTTCGCCGGGATGACGAGGGAACCGGGATGACGAGGTAAGGGCGGTTCAATCGAAAAGTGACGCCCCCTCACCCTTTCCGGCACACGATGTAATCCAGCGCCGGCACGGTGACGCTGTAGGCCGTCCCCTGCCCGGTCGCGCAAGCGCCGCGCAGGGCGGTCCAACTGGTACCCGGCCCTTCGGTGTCGAGGGTCAGGGAGCGGGGTTTGGTGTCGGTGTTGGCGACGATGAGGAATTGTTCGCCGCGCGCGTCGTCGATGCGGGAGAAGGCCAGCAGGCCCGGCCCCTTGCGTTCGAAATAGCGCATCACGGTGCGGCCCTGGCGCAGGCCGGGATGGGCCTGACGGATGGCGGCCATACTGGCAAACGCGCGGTAGAGGTTGTGGCCGGGCTGGAAGGCGTCGCCGGTGCGGGGGCCGATGGTGCCCAGGCGTTCTTCGGTATTGAACTGCTTCGACGCGCTGGCGAACATCGGCTGGCGCGAGGCCTTGTCATCACCCAGGCCCACGAAACCCTGTTCATCGCCGTAATAGAGCGTGGGCACGCCGCGGGAGAAGAACATCAGGGCATGGCCGAGCGCGACGCGGGCCTGCAGCTCTTCCGCCTTCATCTTCGGATTGGCCTTGCGGATCTTGAAGGCGAGGCGGCCCTGGTCATGGTTGGAGATGAAGGTCGCCAGTTGGCGGGCCGTGTCGTCGCCTGCGGGATAGAGCCGGTCGGCGCGGAACAGGCCGTCCCAGAGGTCGAGGTCGGCGCCCTGGCCCAGCGTGTCCCGCGCCGCCACGGCCACGCCGAAATCCAGCACCGAGGGCAGGCCCAGAATGTCGGTATAGGCGGCGAGGTCCGCCGGCTTTTCATTCGCCACCTCACCAAAAATGATGAAGTTGGGGATGCCCTGGGCCTTGGCGAAGGCCGTGATCTCCGGCACAAAACGGTGCCAGAATTCGGGGTTCACATGTTTTGCGGTGTCGAGGCGATAGCCGTCGATGCCATATTCCTTGATCCAGTGCTTGTAGATCTCGATCATCCCGTCCACGACGGCGGGCTGTTCGGTGTAGAGATCGTCCAGGCGGGAGAAATCACCGAAAATGCTGTCCTCACCGCTGAAATGGCTGTCGCCGCGATTATGGTAATAGCGCGGATCATTCATCCAGGCGGGGTTCTTCACATTCGCCTCCGCCGCCGGCACGTAAGGGCTGTAGGCATAGGTGATGTCGGTCAGGGCGGCGTAGTTGGGCACCGTCTGATAGGCCGTGCCATCGCCCTTGAAACCCGGATTGATGGCCGCACCGTCCGACGCCCGGCGGGTGGTGGGATAGTCGCCCTTGGACCGGTAGGGGCAGGGCTTGGACATGCTGGTGCCGTCGCATTCCCGGAACTGGATCACGTCGCCCGTATGGTTGACCACGATATCCATGATGATTTTGATATTGCGGGCGTGGGCCGCGTCAACAAAGGCCTTGAAGGCGGCATTGCCGCCCAGATGCGGGTCGACATTGAGGAAATCCAGGCCCCAGTAGCCGTGATAGCCCGCCGACAGGCCGCCATCATATTTGTGCACCACCTTGTTCACCACCGGCGGGGTGACCCAGATGGCGGTGACGCCCAGGCCCTGGATATAGTCCAGCTTCTGCGTCAGGCCCTGGAAATCCCCGCCATGGAACATGCCGATATCGCTGGGATCATAGCCCGTCTGCTCCGGCCCGCCGGTCAGCCCGCCCTTGTCGTTGGCGGCATCGCCATTGGCCATGCGGTCGGTGACGACGAAATAGACCACGTCATCGGCAAAGGGCCGATCCCGATAGGGGGCATCAGCCAGCGCAGGGGCGGCCAGGGCCAGCAGGGTGGCGGCGGTCGTCAGCAGGCGGGACATGGCGGGTCCTTTTTCGGTGGCCAGGGGTAGCGGTCAATCCCCCCTCTTGAAAAGTCCGGCCGGCGGGGCGCCCCGCCGGCCGCAGTTTCCCGTGAGGGAGCAAGAACCCGGGCAACGCGACCGGGACGGCCCGACGGATGGGAACCGCCGGGTTTGGGGGTGCGGGCGGGGTCAGGAGGGCCGGGCGGCGGCATTGCGGGCGATGAAATCGGCATGGGTCGGCAGGACCGCCATTTCATGCGCGATCATCGCCTTGATCTCGCCCAGGAACTCCTTCAACTCCGCCTCGCTCAACTGATCGGCCAGCGGATGCCAGCTGCGCGGGATCACGCCCTGGCCTAAGAACACCTGAATCCAGCTGACATCCAGGAACAGCTCATCAAAGACGCGGGACACGCGGCCATGCGAGGCGAAGACGCGCATGCGGCGTTCCAGCTCTTCGGGGATGTCCATGGCGCGGCAATCCCGCCAGAAGGGGCTGTCATCGCGTTCGGTGGCCTTGTAATGCAGGATGATGAAGTCGCGGATGCGCTCATACTCAGCGCGCGCCTTCTCGTTGAAATCATCCACCTCCACCGCGTCGATCCCGTCATTGGGCAGGGCCATCAGGATGCGGGTGATGGCCGATTGCACCAGATGGATCGACGTGCTTTCCAGCGGCTCCAGAAAGCCGCTGGACAGGCCCACGGCGATGACGTTGCGGTTCCACATCTTTTTGCGCCGGCCCGCGGTAAAGCGCAGCAGGCGGGGTTCTGCCTGGGGGGCGCCGTCGAGATTGGCCATCAGGATGTCGCGGGCCTGTTCCTCGCCCATATAGCGGCTGGCGAAGACATGGCCGTTGCCGATGCGGTGTTGCAACGGGATGCGCCATTGCCAGCCGGCGGGATGGGCCGTGGAACGGGTATAGGGAGTGAATGGCCCGCCATTGGCGCAGGGAACGGCCCAGGCGCGGTCACAGGGCAGCCAGTGGGACCAATCCTCAAACCCGGTGCCCAGCGCCTGCTCGATCAGCAGGCCGCGAAAGCCGGAGCAATCGATGAACAGGTCGCCCTCAATCTTCGTCCCATCCTCCAGCTCCACCGCCTCCACATGGCCGTTGAAGGCGTTCAGGATGGTGCGGCGGATCTTGCCCTCTGTGCGCACCACGCCGCGTTCGGTGGCAAAGCGGCGCAGGAAGGCGGCGTAGAGGCCGGCATCGAAATGGAAGGCGTGGGTCAGCGGTTCCAGGGGCGAGCGGCGCTGCGGCCCCGGCCTGGCATAGCGCAGGGCACGGGCGGCCACGGTGTTATAGACATACTGTTCCCAATCCCCATCCAGCCCCAGCGCGTTGGCGCGGCGCCAGACATGGTGGAACTGGGTCATGCCGAGCGGTCGGCCCAGCGCGCCGAAGGCATGCATGTAGCGGTGACCCTGGCGGTACCAATCCTTGAACTCAATCCCTAACTTGATGGTGCCGTTGGTGGCGCGCAGGAATTCATCCTCGTCGATGCCCAGCACGCGGTTGAAGGTGGCGATGGGCGGGATCGTCGCCTCCCCCACCCCGACGGTGCCGATCTCCTCCGATTCCACCAGATGCAGCCTGTGCGTCTTGCCGGCCACGCGCGCCAGGGCCGCTGCCGACATCCAGCCGGCGGTGCCGCCGCCGACGATCACGATGCTGCGAATGGGTTTGTGCATGTTGGTCTGCCCGAATGGAAAGGAAGGGTCAGGGTAAGAGGAAAGGACGGCAACGTCATGCGGGCAGAGACAAGATCAAGGATCAGGCGGCGGCGGGCCGGCCCAGCAGGTAGCCCTGCAGAAAATCCACCCCCGCCTGCGTGACCCAGGCGCGTTCCGCCTCCGTCTCAATCCCCTCCGCCACAATCCGCGCCCCGGTTTCGCCGGCGATGCCGATCAGATGGCGCACGATGCTCTGCTTGTAATGGTCCTGGTCGATACCCCGGATCAGGGCCATGTCGATCTTCACATAATCGGGCCGCAACTCCTGCAGCATGTTCAGACCCGAAAAGCCGGCCCCGATATCATCCAGCGCCACGCGGAAGCCGGATTGCCGGTAAAAGGCCATGATGCCGCGCAGATGGGCCTGATCCTTCACTTCTGTGGTTTCCGTCACCTCAAACACGATGTCCGACGGCGTCAGGCCCATGTCGCGCACGAAGCTGTGGGTGGTGCGCAGGCAATAGGCCGGGTCATAGATGCTGGACGGGTTGAAATTCACAAACAGCTTGGCCCCAGGTGCGCGGCGCGTGGCAAAGGCCTTGATCGCTTCGCGCCGGGCCGTGAGGTCCAGCGTGAAGAGAAGCTGGGTTTCTGCGGCCACCGACAACAGCGATCCCGCCGAGACGATATCGCCATCCGCCTCCCGCCCCCGCAGCAAGGCCTCATACCCGAAGGCCGTGCCGTCGGGCCGGCAGATGGGCTGCAGCATGGAAAACAGCCGGTCCTGTTCCAGCATGCCCACCAGCCATTGCCCCTTCACAGCGGCGATGAGCCAGCGCAGCGTGCGCGTGGACATATAGTCGGACAAAGCGGGCGCCTTGTCCCCGTCCAGCAGCAGGGCACGGCAATGATCCGTTTCCTCCTGCGACAGGCTGCCATTGACGTCGGTCAGGAAGGCATCCATATCGCCGCGCGTCAGGCGGATATCCAGGCAAGCCGGATCCTCGGTTTCCACCAGCCGAAGGCGGCGGCGGGTGGCGATATCCAGCAGCTTGGAACGGGTATGGGAGGTCGGCGGGGCTAGCAGCAGGCGGTTGTCGGCATGGACCAGCGCCTTGATTTTCTCGCATTCAGGACAGTGCATAGGGATTCCTCCAGATTTGGAAGGAAACTCGTTCTGGCCGGGCGATTATCAAGGTTGGCTTATAAACAGATACCGTCCCGATAAGAAAAACCCCGCCGGCAGGAACCGGCGGGGCAGAGGGAGGACAGGATCAGAACTTGTAGGAAGCGCCCAGCAGGTAGCGCGAACCGTAATCCTCGAAGCGCTCCACCAGACGCGTGTCGCCACGGCCATAGGCGATGAAGGGCTCGTTGGACAGGTTGTAGCCCTGAACCATGAGGGTCAAACCCTCCAGGCTCGAACCTTCCTGGAACTCATACGACACCTGGGCGTCGTAAATGGTCTCGCCCTTGCCCATACGCAGGGCGCGGGACTGACCGAAGCCGGTAACTTCCGCCAGGAACTTGGAACGGTGGTTGGCCGAGATACGGGCCTGGAAACCGTCCTTGTCGTAGTAGAAGGTGGCCTGCGAGGTGTACTTGGAGAAGCCTGGGATCGGCTGAACCGGATCGTTCGGGTTCGGCTGGATCGAGGTCTTGGTGTAGCCAAAGCTGCTGGTCAGACCGAAACCATCCAAACGCTCGCTGATGATGTCGAACGGCAGGGACAAGGCCAGCTCGAAGCCGTAAATGTCGCCGCCATTGCCGTTGGCCGGCAGGTTCGAATAGCCCTGGAAGATACGCGGCGTGACAGTGCCACTGTCAAAGCCGGTAAAGTCCATGATCTGGCGTTCGTTGTAGATGTAGGTCTTCAGCCACTTGTAATAGGTGTTCAGGGCGAAGTAACCGGCATCAGCGAAGTAGTACTCGTACGTCGCGTCAATGGCGTCGGCCACCCAGGGCTTCAGCTTGGGGTTACCATTGCCGTCACCACCGGCACTCCACGGCGAGAAGTCGATGGAGGTGTTGTTGGCGAAGGCCGGGTTGAAGCCGAAGGTCGACAGGGCCGACAGCTGATCGGGACGCGCACGGGCCATCTGACGCGAGGCCGCCATACGGATCTTGTGATCCTCATTCGGCATCGTGAAGATCAGGTTGGCGCTGGGCAGGAAGTTGTAATACTTGGCGCCATCGGTGCGCAGGCGGAAGGTGCCGTTGCTGGCGATGGCCGGACCGGTCGAGGACTGGTCGGTATGGACATACTGGGCGCCGATATTACCGGTCAGCTTGACCTGACCCAGCATGGCGTCCAGATCGACCTTGGCATAGCCGGTCCAGACCTTTTCATTGATCTCGTAGGCCAGGTTGTTCACGCAGTTGGTGCGCGGGCACTTGACCAGCGAGTAGGTGCCGTTGGCCAGCAGATCACGCGGATCGAAGGCCAGCGTATCGCCCAGACCGATCCAGGACAGGTCCGTCGGCTTCAGCAGGGACGACGTCGGCACCGCGACGGAGCGCTGCGCCGTCGGGTTCTGCACGTTGGCCGTGGTGACCACGTACCATTCCGGCTGCGTGTAGTTCTTCTGGCGGTCGGTGTAGTTGGCGCCGACCGAGATGGCGGAGAAGGCGGTGCTTTCGATCTCGCGCTTCACATCCAGGCGGGCCGACCACAGCTCGTCATCGATGGTGGGCGTGTTCAGATAGCCGTTCTGATCCAGGGTGCCGATGGAACCACCGGACCACCCGCCCGGATCGGTCAGCAGCATCAGGTTGGGATCGGCATAGTTCAGACGCTTGGTCAGCTGCCAGCCGAAATCGTTGGGCGCGGAGGTGAAGCCGATCGTGTCGGTGACACCAGCCGCCGCACTCCCGGCGGGAGCTCCGCCACGGCCCGTGCCGAAATAGGCCTCAAAGCGCGAGGACTTGCGGTCGGCCGAGCTGTAACCCAGGTCGGCGACCACAGTCCAGGCGTCCTTGTTATACTCGCCGTTCCAGCCGGCGGAGTAGAGGTCGGCCTTGGTCGTGCGGATGTCCGACCGGCCCACGCCCTTAACGCCGGTGAAGGTGCCAGCGGTGACCAGGCCATTGTCGAAGGTGGGCAGCGGGCTGGTGACGACCTGGGCCGCCGACCAGAACAGCGGCAGTTCCACACCGCGCTGATACTGCACGTCGTCAAACTTCGAATAGTAGAAGTCGGTCGTGCTGGTGAAATTGTCCGACGCTTCCCACTGCCAGGTGGCGACAACGCCGCTACGCTTCAGCGTCTGGGAATTGGAGCGGATTTCGCCACCGCCGACGATGAACACACCCGGCGCCGGCACACCGACAGCGGTGGGGCCGGAGGCCACGAACGGATAATTGCCATCGCCCCAGAAGCGGGCCGACTTGATCTGCGTCGGCTGGTTCAGGTGGCTGACGCCGATGGAGATGCCCATCGTGTCATTGGCGAAGCGGTCGATATAGGTGCCGGAGATGCGATAGCCATATTCATCGCTGTCGCTGTTCAGCTTGCCATTGGTCACATACTCGGTACGGGCCGAGACGGACAGCACCCGCTCCTTGTAATCCAGCGGACGGATCGTCTTCAGGTCGACCGTACCGGCCAGGCCCTGGCCGATGACATTGGCCTGCGACGTCTTGTAAACGGCGACGCCCGAGGAGATTTCGGCCGGATACTGGTCGAACTCCACGGAGCGGTTATTGCCCGTCGTCACCTGTTCGCGGCCATTCAGCAGCGTGGTGGTGAAGTCGGGACCCAGGCCGCGCAGGCTGATCGACTGCGCACGGCCATCGATACGCTGGGCCGCCAGACCGGGCAGGCGGGCAATGCTCTCGGCGATGGAATTGTCCGGCAGCTTGCCGATATCTTCCGCCGTGATGACTTCCACGATCTGCGTGGAATTGCGCTTCTGCTCGATCGACGCCTGGATCGACTGGCGGAAGCCGGAAACGATGATCTCTTCCAGCAGGCCATCGCTGGCGGCGGGAGCGGCAGCGGCCGGGGCGGCCTGGGCCACCTGGGTCTGGCTGCGCTGGGTCACGATGCTGTCATCGGCGGCGAACGCGGCGCCGGCCGTCAGCATGGCAGTGCCGGCAACCGTCGCCAGCAACGCGAAACGCATTGGATGAACCTTGGACATTCCTCTCACTCCCCATCGACTAAGCGTCACCGACGCCATTGTTCTTTGTTGACCCCGTTCGGGGCGCAGTTCATGACCACGAGCGACTGATCGCCCGGACTGGACACACGGCTCCCATGACCCACCGCATCTGCGGCGGGAATGCCGGAACCCTGTCCGAACACGCAACAACCTGACAAGCGGACGCGACGACAAACCTCACCCGCAACAGGCCTTGATCTTGATTGAATGCCGCAGGGCCGCCTTTGATTATTCGGCTGGCAAAGAATTCGGGTGCCTTTTTCTTATGCAGGCACCTTTTCCTCCCGTCGGCACCGACAAAGGGGCCCGTATGAGGTCCCCATTGTTCCGGCCATGTTGCATCTCGAATTTAGTTACAAACCCCGAAAACGGTGAGCGCGAAAATACGTATGCATACGCTTGCTGCGTTGCGACGCATACGTATTCACCTCCTCCCTTGTCGTAACGGGGTGATGGGGCGCACTGTTGGCGGGTCTGGATGGGGGCAGCCGGGGCGGAATTCAGGGGTCCGCCTGCATTTCAAACTGGCATGCGCGCGGCCATGGCGGCATCATCGGCGCCCGGATCAGACAGGAACAGGATGGGGCATGCGGCGGCGGATGCGTGAAGCGATGGCGGGCGTGATGGCGGGGGTGGCCCTGTTCATGCCCGGCGTCATGCCCCCTGCCCTGGCAGCGACAGCCCCGTCCAGTTCCACCGCCCGCCCGCTGGTCACCATCATCGGCGAGCTGTCGTACCGGGAGCGTATCGCCCTGCCGCCCGGCGCCACCCTGCTGGTCACCCTGGCCGAACCGGGCATGGCCGCCGATCCCGACGCCCCCGTCCTGGCAAGGCAGAGCATTGATCTGGCGGGGCAGCAGGTGCCGCTGCGCTTTCGCCTGACGGCGGTGGCGGCCAAGCTGAAACAGGGTCAGCGCTATGCCGTGCGCGCCATCATCCAGGATGCCGGCGGACGCCCCCTCTGGTCCATCCAAAGCGCGCATGTCATTGATCCGGGTACCGGCCTGCATGATCTGGGCACCCTGTGGCTGACCCGCGCCGCCGTGCCGCCCGCGCCCCCTCCTCCACCCACCCCCGCCTCTGGGGCAGAGGCGGCCCCGCGCCCGCCCGGCGTGCCGTTCCAGTGCGGGGAGCGCGACGTGGTGGCCCTCGATAGCGAGGGCGGCCTGGAGCTCAGCGTGGAGGGCCAGACCTATCGCCTGGACCGCGCCCTGTCGGCATCGGGCGCGCGCTATACCGGCACCGCACCCGACGGGCGGGAGATTGAGTTCTGGAGCAAGGGGCGCAATGCCCGCCTGTCGCTGGGCACGGAAACAGAGATCGCCTGTGCCCAGGCCGATTTCGCGCCAGCCGAGCAGCCGGGCCAGTATGAGGCGCGCGGATACAGCCCCGACTGGACCCTGCGCATCGGCACGGACAGCCTGGACCTCGTGAGATTTGGCACAGGAACGTCGCAGATCGCGCGGATTTCCTTGCCGGAGCGGCAATTGCTGGCCGATGGCTATCGTTATGAGGGCCGGCTGGGCGAGGATGACTTGAGGGTGACCATCAATCAAGGCACCTGCCTGGATGACCGCACCTCCACCCCCCTGCCCGACCGGGTGCGGGTGGAGGTGGAGGGCCAGACCCTGGACGGGTGCGGCGGGTCGGCAGCCGCGTTCCTGGCCCAGGGCGAATGGCAGGCCGTGTCGCTGAACGGCCAGGATGTGCCGACCGACAATGCCCCCACCCTGCGCTTCACAGCGGCGGGCGAGGTGACGGGACAGTCGGGATGCAACCGCTTCGTGGCCCGCTTCCGCGCCGACGCCAACGGCATCACCATCGCCAGCCGATCCGCCGGCAGCACCCTGATGGCCTGCCCGCGCGAGATGATGCAGCGCGAACAGGCCTTCCTGTCGGCGCTCCGCTCCATCCAGCGTCACACGCTGGACGAGGGCGGCCTGCTGGTGCTGTCAGGCCTGGATGATGCGGAGATACGGTTGCGGCGGGTGGGCGGGCCGTAAAACGTTAGGGCTTCGCTGCACTCGGAATAGCACAGGAGAAGGGGCGTCCCGGTCCCTGACCGCCGGCCATGGCATCCCGGATCAAGCGCGCATCGGTCAGGTCAGGTAGGGAGGGATCAACAGGACCGAACGGGGCCATTGGTGTGCTGCCATCCTCGCGGGCGTAGAATCGGATCAGAGCCTGCTGCATCTGGGTGCGCTGGATGGCGTCAGCTGGGTCTGTGCTTGCCAACAGGTCGGCCAGGATGAACGGGTCGTGGGCGTCCCTGCCGGCATAAAAGATGAACATCTTCCGCGCGCCAGGATCGCTGCACCAGATCAGCTCGACCAGGGGCCGCATACGTGGCCATTCGTTCATCGCCAACAGGATAGGCGCCAACCGCTCCGCACCCGTCATTGGTGGTGGCCAGCCCATCGGAATCGGTTCCGGTAATTGCGGAATCAAGGCTGCAGCCTGTGCCTGCACCCAATCACGCACACCCCGGTTGCTGGTAGGTGCCAGGGCGGCTGCTATTTCCTCATCGTCGGGGACGTAGCGGCTGTGGCGACCGAAAATATCTTCCAAAAGCCAATCACCGAAACCTCTGACTTCCCTTCCCAAGACCAGGGCCACCTTTGGCCAGCGAGTGACAACGGCGGGGTCCTGTAGCCAAGCCTCACTCTCCTCATCGGGGCCAACACGGCCCTGCATGGCACGGATGAAGCCCCGCAGGTCGTCACTATAGTGCCATGGATTATCTGTGAAGATCAGGAGTTCCAAATCCCGTTCCAGCAGGTCCAGCGCGTCCGCCCGGCGGCCCAGCAAGGCCAGATGGCGCATGGCCCAGGTCAGGCTCCGCACGTCACGGTTATGATTCAGCCGTGCATGGAAGAAAGGTACAGCATCGGGATGGTGCCCGGTAACCAGTGCCAGCAGAGCATAGTCGGCGCGGCGGCTATCCTTGCCTTCCAGCGGCTCCCCGGCCCCGTCGATCACGCCGGCAAGCAGTTTCGGCCAGGGACGTTGGTCAGCTCTCGACCAGGGCAGGTAACGCCCCATGCCATTGTCAATACGACCGCCCCAGGCCGGCGGTTCTCCTCGTTCGGACCGGGTGACCATGGCCGTCAGATGCGCCGTCGGCATGGAGGGCCAGGCACCCGTCAGATAGTCCAGCGCATGACGGGCACGCCATTGCGTATCTGGGTCGGCATCAGGATGGAGGTGGGACCGCAGGTCGGCTTCGAGCACGCGCAAGGCATCCTCCGGCCCGGCCTTCTGCATCGCCACATAGTCGCGGATCAGGCGGACCCATCGTGACGTAGAGCCGGCATAGGGGGCCGCCACGTCCCCACCCGCTGCCGGCAGGATCGTCCAGGTGCCATCCGCCCGGCGTGCCAGGAACAACACGTAGCGCTGGCCTTGGCGGGGCATGAAGAATTCGCAGGGGTTGACCTGATCGGCCCCCAACGGCCCGCCGCTGAAAAAGCCCAGGGCAAGATCAACCTGTTCCGGTCCCACCCCCTTCAGCGCCGAAAGCCGGCGAAAGGTCGCGAAGGGTGGATACTGGTAAGGCGCTGGCCCCCGCCGTGGGGCCAGAGAGGCCGGCTCTGCCACAATGATGGCGTCGGCCCGGGCCACCATATCAAATGCCGCACTACGCGCCATATCCGCATATCCACCGCAGCCACCGGGCGGAGGGGACGGAAGGGACAAAGCCCAGGCCGGGGATGCGGCCAGCAGGAGGAGGAGCATTGACAACAGCAGAAGGAACAGAGCGCGTGTTCGCAAAGTGCGGATCAACACTGGGTTCCTTCTCGGCAGGTTCGGTGTAACAACAACGGCCATGGCTGCTTTCTTAGTCGTCTTTCCGCATCGGACAGGAAAGTGGTTCCGCTATTGGTTTGCCACCCTTCAGGATGGGAAGAAAGTCACGCTCGCTGTAGTGAAAGCGGGTTACAGCGGCAGCACCGGCCAACAACAAGCCGTCGCTTTGCTCCTCTGACAGGCCGGGCGTGACCAGCATGCGGGCAAAGAGGCGGTCCTCCATGTGCGTCAATTGCTTGCGGAAAGCTTGGATCACCCCCATACGGGATTTGCCATCGCGGCAGAACAGTTCCGTCAACACAGCTTCGCCTTTGCGTTCGCCCACCAGCAACTGCAAGGCTAGCTGTGGTTCGTCCTGTTCCCACCCCTCATATTGCCGATCCCATTCCACGCGGTTTGCAGGGTCGCGCAGTTGTTTTTCGGCCCACGCAAGCAGCGGATGGTCTATGGTCACATAGGTCAGCCACAGAGCTTTGTCCGGTTCGACTATCGGATCGGGAACCATCAGGTAGGGAGCGATATCCTCGAAAATCGGGCCACTGTCATCCCGTCCCAAATAATCCATGATACGCCAAGCCAGATCGGGCCAGATGGCACGCAAGTCGGGGTCGCGGTACCATGCCGGCCTCCCATCACGATCGGCGTAGCCGGATATGGATTTTCCAACCATGCGTATGTATCTATGCACCTCTGCGATTGAAACGGTCATGATCCGTGTGGACAAAAGCCGCGCAGCGTCGGCCCGCCGGTCATGCCACGCCATGTGGATGATGGCGAAGAATAGGCCAGCGGGATCATCATTCCGTGCTGCCAGACCCGCGAAGAACTCAGCGGCATCTGGATGCCCAGGCCGCGACAGCGCCCAAAGTACGGCAACACGGAATTCCGGCGCGGTATAGACATGGGGACCCGTCACCGTGCCATCGCTGCCGGTGACTGTCCAATCCTCCACCCACGGGTTCCAGCGCAGGTCGGCGGGGATGCGGCCCGCCTCCAACTCCCCATGCAACCAGATCAGATGGCTTGTCGGCTGTGTCGGCTGTATCGTGTCCAATTGTTCCGACAGACGTGCCGCCTTGAACTTCTCCGCCTCGCTGGCCCTGGGGTGCTGAACCCGCGCCAGGGCGGTACGGATGGCGGGCATACGCTGATCCGGCGGCAGCTCATCCTCGATCCGCACAATCTCTGCCGCCACCTCTACCCAGGCGCGGCGGAGGGACGCGCGACCCGGTCTAAACTGCAAAGGCGACGCATTGGGGCTGTAGCCCCCCTTGTCATCGGGTGAAAGCAGCAGCAGGTAGGTGGCACCCGCCTGATAGACGTCGTGAAAACATTCGCCCAGCCAGCCATGATAGGTCCGCAGATCGGAAAAATAGCGTCCAGAAATCCGGATGCGCCGTTCCGCCGTTCCGCGCAGCACACGCTTAACGGCGAACTCAACATAGTCATCCACCAGTGGCCGGATCACCCGCGCCTCTACAATAACAGGTGCCGTCGCCACATCCGCGTAAGCCGTCGCCGGCGTCTGCCCTGGTTCGTAGTAGGTCGAGCAGGCCCAGGCCGGGGATGCGGCCAGAAGGGCCAGGACGAGCAGCGGCAGCCATAGCAGCAACAAGTCACGCCCGGCCCTTGCCGCCGCCAGCGCACGGTTATTGTCGGGCAAGTCGGTGGGCATCGTCGGCATGGGCGGGTCCCGGTGTGGAAGATGGTTATCTTTTCACAACCGGGTGGGGAGGGGCAATGGGGGTGGTGGTGAGGTGGTGCCTGTGGCCCCTGGGACCCGGCTTACGCCGGGATGACGATTGGGGGCGTGGAGATGGTGGGGGCGTTGGGCGCGGAGCGTGGGGGGTCAGGCCCCCCACCCCTCCCCTCACGGAAAGCTCACCGTCACGAACGCCGCCACCCGCCAACCGCATTTGCAGCCATCTTCGTTCTTCAAGCTGGTGTCGGTGTACGCAATGCCAAAGGTGGCAGGGGCCAGGGCGTAGGAGAGTTCGGCGCCCCATTCCCAGAAGTTGGGGCCGCCCAGATCCTTGCGGTCATACCATTGGTGGCCGAGATGCGGGGAGAGGGCGAAGCGGTCGGCGAAGGGGAGGGTGACGGCGATGCGGTGGTAGAGCGCGTCGCCGGCCCCACCATCATCGGGGCTATAGACCATTTCCGCTTCCCATTGATGGGTTTCCAGGTCCAGCGCCGCCGCGAGGGCGAATTCCCAGAGGTCCAGGCCCGCCCCCTTGGGCGCGCCGGCATAATGGGTGCGGCTGATCCCCGCCACCAAGGCCCATTCCTCCCATGCCCATTGATAGCCGCCGATGATGTTCAGTTCGGCGTCGGTGCCATCGTTGAAATCAACGGTGGCGCCGTCCACGGCCAGGAACAGACCCGTCTCCTGCGTCCAGGTCAGGCCGGCCTGAAAGGCGGCATTTCCGTCGGATTGGGAGGCGCCCTTATCGATATAATCGCTGACCAGGGTCACGGACCCTTCGATATCGGCCAGGGCCGGGGCTGCCCACAGGCTGGCCACCAGGGCCAGGGATGCCACGCGCGCAATCATCAACTGTCTACCTTCTTCTTATAACCTGTCCCTCCTGACGTCCGTCAGGACGGAGATATTCCGGGAAGATACCGACAGGCCAGAGAATTTCATGCTGTTCATTGGGATAGGGCAGCATTGAAGATGGTATTGATTGTAATTCGCAACGCGATTAGTTGGGTTTACTCTGTCTCACCCGCGAACAAAGGCGGCGGCACCTGATCGCGTACGGGGCGGAGCACGATGTTGCTGGTCACCCGGCTGACGCCCAGTTCGGTATCATCGATCCAGCTCTGGGTCAGTTCCTGATAGGCATCGACATCCGGGCAGATCAGCTTGGCGATGTAATCGAACTCGCCACTGACCTCAAAACATTCCACCACTTCCGGGGTGTTGGCCAGACGGCGTTCGAACAGCTGTCGCCCATGGCGGCCATGATGTTCCAGGGCAATCTGGGCCAGGACGGTGATGCAGCTTTGCAGCTTTCGCAGGTCCAGCATCGCCTGATAGCGGACGATCACGCCTTCGCGTTCCAGCCGTCGCACCCGCTCCAGACAAGGCCGCGCCGACAGGCCCACCCGTTCGGACAGGGCCTGGTTGGTGATGCGGCCATCGGCCTGCAGCTCGGCCAGGATGCGCAGGTCGATCTGATCAAGGCGGCGGCGCATGGCGGGTCCGGGTGGTGGCGGGGCGGCCAGGGTAGCGGAATGGCGGGGTACTTACCAACTGTCAAGATACCTGACCGTTGGTACAGCGGCGACTGCCGCCGCAAAGCCCATGCCGCGCAAGCCAAGCCGCCAAAGGGCGGCGCCCGGCGCTTGAGGGAACAGGTACTAAGCCACCATCGCCGTCTGCCCCTGACGGCCCGCCATCAGGCCGGCCAGCAGATGTTCCACGACATGGGCGGTGCGGTTGCCCTGGTCCTGGGTGGCGGCATATTCGACAATGTCCATGGACTGTACCAGACCGGATTGGCCCAGCAGGCGCAGGGCGTCCACCGCCTCCTCCAGGTTCAGGCCATCGGGCACCGGCGTGCCGACGCCGGGCGCAATGCTGGGGTCCAGCGCGTCGATATCGAAGCTGACATGGACATGGCCGCCGCCCGCCGCCTGGATGCGGCTGATCGTATGGGCGACCAGGGCGGCAAGGCCGCGTTCGCGCACGGCCGGCATCTCATGAAACTCGATACCGGACCGGCGCAGGTTCGCCCGTTCCCCCTCATCAATGTCGCGAATGCCGAACTGCACCAGACGGTCAGGCCGCAGCAGCGGCGTGAAGGCACCGACGCGCAGCAGGGCGGGATGGCCGATGCCGCAGGCCAGCGCCGCCGGATAGCCATGGGTGTTGCCGGACGGCGAGGTGTCAGGCGTATTGAAATCCGGATGCGCGTCAAACCACAGGACGAAGAAATTCTTGCCCTGACGGCGCGCATGCTCGGCGGCGGCAGCGACGGAGCCCAGCGCCATGGCATGGTCACCACCCACCATCACCGGCAGGCCGCCATCGGCAAACACGCCCGACACGGCATTGCGCACGGACGTACACCAGGCGGCGGTTTCGCGCACAGAGCGGCTGCCCGTTTCATCGCGGGTGCCATCATAGGTGGGACCCTGGACATCGCCCCGGTCCACCATGCCCATGCGGCGCGGCAGGCCGATGGCGCGCAGCGCCGCCGGCCCCTCTGCCGCACCACAGGCGACATTGCCGACATCCGTGGGCACCCCGATGAAACCGTACCAGCCGCTCATATTGGCTCCGTGAGTTTGTTGCTTTTTGTTGGTGGTGATGCATCAGGCCGTCAGGCGCGACAGCACGGCGGCGAAACGGTCGATGGCCCAGTCCAGTTCGGGACGGGTGATGACCAGCGGCGGGGCGAAGCGGATGGTGGTGTCGTGCGTTTCCTTCGACAGCACGCCCTGTTCCATCAGCAGCTCGCAGACATGGCGGGCAGTGGCGATGGCGGGGTCGATCTCCACCCCCACCCACAGGCCGCGACCGCGCACAGCGGTGATGGCCTTGCTGTCGATGCCGCGCAGGCGGGCCATCATATGGGCACCCAGCTCGGCAGAGCGCTGAACCAGACCTTCATCGGCGATGGTATCCAGGGCCGCCAGACCGACGGCAGCTGCCAGGGGGCTGCCGCCGAAGGTGGAGCCGTGGCTGCCGGGGCCGAACATTTCGATCACGTCGCGCCGCGCGACAAAGGCCGAGACGGGCATGACGCCGCCCCCCAGCGCCTTGCCCAGGCACAGGCCATCGGGACGGATGCCTTCATGCTGATGCGCGAACCAGTGGCCGGTGCGGCCCAAGCCGGACTGGATCTCATCCAGGATCAGCAGGACATTGTGACGGTCGCAAATCTCGCGCAGGCGGCGCAGGTAACCGTCGGGCGGCACGATGATGCCGGCTTCCCCCTGGATCGGTTCCACCAGGATGGCGGCGGTGTTGGGGGTGATAGCAGCCTCCATCGCGTCGGCATCGCCGAACGGCACGATGCGGAAGCCCGGCGCAAAGGGGCCGAACCCATCGCGATAGGCGGGTTCGGAGGAGAAGCCGACGATGGTGGTGGTGCGGCCATGGAAATTGCCATCGGCCACCAGGATCTCTGCCTGATCAGCGGCCACCCCCTTAACGCGGTAGGCCCAGCGGCGGGCGGCCTTGATGGCGGTCTCTACAGCCTCAGCGCCCGTATTCATGGGGCAGGCGCCATCCAGTCCCGTCAGGCGGCACAGCCGCTCCAGGAACGAACCCAGCTTGTCGGAGTAAAAGGCGCGGGAGATGACGGCGACCTTGGCCGCCTGTTCGGCCAGGGCCGACAGGATGCGGGGATGGCCGTGGCCGGTATTGACGGCGGAGTACGCCGCCATCATGTCCAGATAGCGCTTGCCGTCAGCATCCCACATCCACACGCCCTCAGCCCGGGCGATGACCACGGGCAGCGGCTTGTAATTCTGTGCGCACCAACGCTTTTCAACGGCGATGGTGTCAGAATTGATGGTCGTCCGCATGTCCATGATGCTCTCCCCCAAGGGTGCTGTTCGTTGGTTTCAGCATGGCAGGCGGGGGCAGCCGAAACGGTTGAAGTTTCGGGGGCAAACGACAGGATCGGGGCCGGCAATGGGGGTACCGCAGCCGAACCTGTGTGACGTCACACAAGGGTGGGGATAAGGGTGATGTGCCCGTGCGATTTGGCACAGTAAGGGGCCTGTGTGACGTCACACAGACCAACGCGGGGCACTTGTGTATCAAGGTACAATGACGGAATTCCTGTCGCAGGTCTGTTCCGTCATTGACGTGGAGGCGGATTTGAGACAATTCTCAAAGCCTCAAATGCCCCCTCCTCTGGACCGGTGCCATGACCCCCGATGAACTGCGCCAATTTCGTGAAAGCCGTGGCGAAAGCCAGGCCGCCTTTGCCGCCTGGGTGAATGCCAAGCTGGGCCGAAAGTACGACAACGCCACCATCAGCCGCTGGGAATCGGGTGCGGAACGGCTGCCGGTGCGGGTGGCGGAGTTCCTGGCCGCGGCCAGCCAGCGCACGGCCTGTATCATCGCGGTGGCCAACCAGAAGGGCGGGGTGGGCAAGACGACCACCACCTTGAACCTGGGCTACGCGCTGGGGGAGCTGGGCAAGAAGGTGCTGGTGGTGGATGCCGATCAGCAGGCCACGGCCACCGAAGGCTCGGGCATCGACCCGCTGGAGGTGCAGGACCGCAAGGGCGGGCTGGAGGATGTGCTGTTCGGGCAGACGGGTATCCATGACGCCATCGTCAAATGTGACGGCTATGACCTGCTGCCCTGCACCATCGCGCTCGCCGAGGCGCAGATCAAGATCCTGCTGGACCCAGATGACGGCCGCTATGTGCTGCGCGAGCGGCTGTCGGAGGTGCTGCGCGATTATGATTACATCGTCATCGACTGCCCGCCCGAACTGGCGCTGATCACCGTCACGGCCCTGATCGCCGCCGATTATCTGCTGATCCCGACCAAGGCCAGCCGCTATGACGTGCGCGGCATCCCCTTGATTTTTGACACAGTGTCGAAAATCCAGCGGCGGCAGAATCCCAGCCTGAAGGTGCTGGGGGTGTTGCCCACCATGTTCAACCGCAATTTTGCTGTGGAGCAGCAGGTGCTGGCCGACCTGCAGGAAAGCCTGGGCGACAAGGCCCGCATCTTCCAGCCGGTGCCGCGGTCGACCGAGATCGACCAGGCCACCTATGCCGGGGCGGTACCGTTGAAGATGCTGCCCAAGAGCCACCCGATTGGGGTCTATCGCACCCTGGCACAGGAGATCGTCAATGGTTAAGAACTGGCGCAAGCCTGCAAGCCCGCAGCCGGCGGCGGTGGCGAAATCCATTGGCGACAGTCTGGACCGGCCCGGTGCTGATCTGATTTTCGGGACGGCGGAGGGACTGCGCGATACGGTGCTGCTGCGCCTGACCGACATTGAGCCAAATCCCAATCAACCGCGCCGGCATTTTGATGAGGAGGAGCTGCAGGCGCTGGCCTTCTCCCTGCGCGAGGTGGGACAACTATCCCCCATCCTGGTACAGGCCCACCCGACGGAGCCGAAACGCTTCATGCTGGTGGCCGGTGAGCGGCGCTGGCGCGCGGCGGGGATGGCGGGCCTGACCAAGATCATGGCCCATATCCTGCCCACCGATGCCAATACCGATCAGATCGCCCTGATCGAGAATTTGCAGCGCGTGGATTTGTCGCCGGTCGAAGAGGCGGAGGGCATCCGCCGCCTGATCGAGACGCATGAGTATAATCAGGAAGCGGTGGGCGACCTGCTGGGCCGATCGCGGACGGAGGTGAACACCACCCTGACCCTGCTGCGCCTGCATGCCACGATCCGCACCGACTGTGTGACATCACACAATGATGTGCCCAAGGCCGTGCTGCTGGAGCTGGCGCGTATGGAGGAGGTTGACCAGTTGAGCCTATGGCTCAAGGTCAAGAAGGGGGAGCTGACGGCGCGGGAAGCGCGGGAATACCGCGCCCGGCTGCAGCGCGCCGGTGACCCGGCCACGGCGAAAGCACCCGTGAGAATTGTCACAGCAAGAAAGTTCATCGCGGGTTTGCCCAAGCTGGAGGAGAGCTTGTCGGCGGGCCTGGAGGCGGTGGCGGACAGAGGTGTCGCCAAACTGCGCGCCGATGAACGGACCAAGCTGGAAGCGCTGAAGGCCCGGCTGACAGATTATGCGCAGCAGTTGGAGACGCTGCTGGCGGGGTGATGGGGTGTTGGCTGCGCGCCCCTCTCTTTCTATCGTCATCCCG
>CALRNG020000003.1:0-26114 GCA_943369495.1 Rhizobium sp. Q54 | reverse complement strand
GGGAGCATCAACGTGGGCGTTTCAGGCCGGTCGATGCCCGCTGAGCAGTTTCAAGGCATTGGATAGTCAACCGGTGAAGTCCGACCTTTCGGGATGTTGGGGCGACGACAAAGGTCATACCTCCAACGTCCTGGTAGGAATTAAATTAGTTGGTAGTTATAAAGTTAGTGAACATTTATCATCACGGGGAGCGGGACATTGGCCATCAACTTCTCCACTCGCGACAGTGGAACGCCGGGGCAGGCGCCGCTTCTGGTGCTGACGGGCAGTGCGGCGGGTCAGCTGCGCATCACGATGACCGCCGGTGTGCCGCAGGTGACCCTGGATGGGGTCGTGCAGGCCGTGCCGGCCGGCCTTGTCTCCGGCTATGATGCCACGGCCCTGTCGGGCGTGACGCTGACGGCGCTGTCTGACGGCGCGGCCTCCTACCTGAGCTTTGCAGCGGGCGACGGCACGGTGACCGGCGGTGCTGGTGCCGATATTTTTCAGGCGGGTCGGTCCCTTCCGGGCATCACCTATCTCGTCACCGATTTCAGTTACGATGACAGTGTGGCTTTCCCCTATCCCATCCGGCAGGTCAGCCAGAGCGGTGGTGGATTCCGTATTTCGGATGGGGAACTCCAGGTCGAAAGGGTCAGCAGCAGCCTGACCCGCCTCCATCTGGGGGCCGACAATATCAATGGCGCTGAATATACGATCAACCTGCAAGGCGATTACGAACCCTATGCCTTTGCGGTTTCGGCGCAGACAGGCAGGTTGGTCTATCTGCCCGGCAGCAGCCAGCAGGGCGGCGCCGGCAATGACAGCCTGACAGGGACCGGGAACCGGGACACGCTGATCGGGTCGGATGGCAATGACACGCTGATCGGATTGCAGGGCGACGACCTGTTGCAGGGTGGGGCCGGCGACGATGTGCTGCGCCCCGGTGATCATGGCAATGACACTGTTGATGGCGGTGCCGGGCTGGATACGCTGGAACTGCCGGCCAGCGGCTTTGCCCTGACGGCCCGCGTCGATGGATCGGGCCTTCTGCTGGGCGTTGATGTTCAGGTCTTTGGTGCGCCGGACCGGCTGATCACCACCACCGGGGTGGAGCGGATTGTCATCGGCGATGCCGTCTACCGCTATGCCTATGCCACGGCGGGCGATGACCGGATCATCGGGGAGGCCGGTGCCGTCAACCGTCTATGGGGCGGTCCCGGGGCGGATTATCTGCTGGGCGGCAGTCTGGCGGACGAATTATATGGCGGTGATGGCCAAGACTCCCTGCGCGGGGGTGCGGGCGAGGATACGCTGACCGGTGGCCGGGGGAACGATCTTCTGGATGGCGGTGCTGGCGATGATCTGGCGGTTTTCAGCTATGCCGACGCCACGGCGGGCCTCTCCATCGCCATGGACACCCTGACGATCCGGGCGGGCGCGCAAGGTGTCGACTGGCTGTACGCCATCGACCGGATCAGCGTCACCGGCAGCGCCTTTGACGATACGATCACGGGCAGCAGCCGGCGCGAAACCCTGTCGGGCGGGGCGGGTGACGATGTCATCCGGGGCGGTGGCGGCAATGACGTCATTGCCGGTGGCGCCGGCCGCAACAGCCTATGGGGCGGGACCGGGAGCGACCGTTTTGAGGTGGGTGGGGCTGGTTCCACCCATCTGGTGATGGATGTCACGGTTGGCGATCAGCTGTCGCTGCTGCGTGCCGATGGGGCGGGCACCCTGGCCATCGCCTCCTATGCGGCGGGGGGCGGTGACGGGCTTGGTCTGGGTGCCGTGCGTTACCAGGACCTGGGCAGCGGACTGGTGCGGCTGCATGTTGGCGCGGATGAAATCGCGGGTGCTGACTACACCATCGACCTTGCCGGGCTGGGTAGCGGCGCATTGCTGGCCCGGACCGATTTTCAGAACCTGCATATTCTGGAACTGACCGGATATTCCTTTAATACTGGTACGGCCAACGCCGACTATTTCCGGGGGGCCACCGTGATGCGGGGCGGCGGGGCCGGTAACGACCTGTTCCAGGGCGATGCCGGTGTGCAGGCCGTGGTGATGACGGCGCGTTTCGCCGATATCACCATTCAGAACCAGGGCAATGGCGCCTTTCAGGTTTTTGACAGCCGCGCGGCGGGTGAAGGGGTGGACACGCTGTTGGGCGTTGAGCTGCTGATCCTGTCCGACCGCGTCATCCAACTGTCCAATCCGCAATTGCTGTCGTCGGTTGGTTCTACCAGCGTGGATGAAGCCTGGTACCTATCCAGCAATCCCGACATTGCCGAGGCGGTGGCGGCGGGATGGCTCAGCAGCGGCACCCGGCACTACGCCCAGTATGGTCAGGCCGAAGGGCGCCAGCCCAATGCCCTGTCGGACAATCTAGGCAACGCCTTCAGCGAATCTGCTTATCTGGCCGCCAACGCCGACATCCGCGACGCGGTGTCGAAAGGCTGGTTCGACAGCGGTTATGATCATTACCTGGCCTATGGCAGGGCAGAGGGACGGGCGGCCTATCCCAGCCAGTCCCTGCTGCGCACAGGGTTTGATGAGGCGGCTTACTTGGCGGTCAATCCCGATGTCGCCCTGTCGGTGTCGCGTGGTGAATATGCTAACGGGTATGAGCATTTTGCCCGCTTCGGCGCGGCGGAAGGGCGCAATCCCAACGCCTTCTTCGACGTCACCTGGTATCTGGCCCGCAATCCCGATGTGGCCACCGGTGTGGCCCAGGGCAAGGTGCCCAGCGCGGTTGATCATTACATGCTGTATGGCTGGCGGGAGGGGCGGGACCCGTCCGCCTATTTCGATACCAGCGCCTATCTGGACCGCAACGCCGATGTTGCGGCGGCGGGCATGAACCCGCTTCAGCACTTCCTGGGCTGGGGACAGGCGGAAGGCCGTATCGCAACCGTCGCTGATCTGTCGCTGATCGGCTAACAGGCTTGCCATTCCATCCCGTGTTTCCTACGGTGCGCGCGCAGGGGTGCAATACCTGGGACGCCATGCCGTTCCGGGCGCGGGTGGATTGCGATGAGTGTGTTAGCAGCGGCTGCGGCCGGCTCCGCCATCAATGGCGGCAACATCAACGACAACCTGAACGGCACCATTGGCAATGACACGATCGACGGCGGGGCCGGCGATGACATCATCAATGCCGATGCCGGTGATGATACTGTGCTGGGCGGTGCCGGCCTGGATGAGTTGCATGGCGGCTCCGGCGCGGATTTCCTGTCGGGCGGTGTCGGCGAGGATGTGCTGGAAGGCGGTGCCGGCGACGATACGCTGGATGGCGGCGATGGCGACGACATCCTGTATCACCGCATCCTGGCGACGACGACAGCGGCCCCGCCGGTGGTTATCGGCGATACGACCGTCACCAGCGACCAGGGCACCGACACCCTGCGGTCCATTGAGCGGGCCTGGATTGAGGGCTCTACCTTCGGCGACCATGTCACCGGGTCCTGGCGACAGGAGGTGATGTTCGGTGGCGACGGTGTGGATACGCTGATCGGCGGCGGCGGCAATGATACATTGCTGGGCGGCAAGGGCGCCGATATCCTGACGGGCGGCAGCGGCCATGATCTGTTCGAATTCCATGCCCAGGAATTCGATACCGTGGACACGGTCACCGATTTCGCCATGGGCGATCAGCTGACCTTCCTGACCTATCCGGCGGGCAGCGCCTATCTGGCCAACAAAGCCATCACGACCGTCACGCAGGGTGGCGGCACCGGTCTGTTGGATGGTCAGGTGCATGTGCAGGCCGTGGCTGGCGGCGTGCGGGTCTATGTCGGGCTGGACAGCAAGGCCGGCTTCGATGCCTCCGTCACCCTCACCGGCAGCTATGATCTGTCGCGTTTCATCTCCACAGGCTGGGGCATCGGATACCGCACCACCGATGTTCCGGCGGGCACCGCCGACAACGACCTGCTGACCGGTTCCGTCTATGGCGACACGCTGCGCGGCGGGGCCGGTGATGACCGGCTGGTCGGCGGCGGGGGTCCGGATCTGCTGGATGGCGGGGCCGGCACGGACGCTGTCGGGTTGAAGACGACCTTGGATCAGCTGTACCTGGCCCGCATGGCCAATGGTTCTGTCGCCGTGGGGGTGAAGGCCTGGGGCGATCCGGTGGTCAGCGAACTGGCCAATGTCGAATTCCTGTACCTGTCCGACCGCGTCCTGCTGCTGACGGTGATTGAACAGGCCGTTTCCGCCAACCTGCCCCTGGGGTATAGCGAGCAAGGTTATCTGGCCGTCAATCCCGATGTGGCGGCGGCGGTGACGGCGGGTGTCTTCGCCAGCGGCTGGCAGCATTATCAATATTACGGGCAGAAGGAAGGCCGCAGCACCACGGCCCTGTTTGATACCAACTGGTATCTGGCCCAAAATCCTGATGTCGCCGCCGTGGTCGCGGCGGGCGGGATGACGGCCATGGGGCATTTCATGACCTATGGCTGGCGCGAGGGTCGCGATCCCTCGGCGGCCTTCGATGTCAGCGCCTATCTGGAGCGCCATACCGATATCGCGGCGGCCGGTGTCAATCCGCTGGTGCATCTGGTCGGCTGGGGGCTGGCTGAAGGGCGCATCTTTACATCGGCCGATCTTGGCTGGATCGGCTGAAATGATCATTGATGTTCAGGAGCAGAGTTGATGACCAAGGCCATCTGGGATCTTGAAACACCGCGCGGGCGGTTGCTGCCGGCATTGGCGGCGGGGCTGGTGCCGGTGCTGTTGGCCCTAGTGGTCACGGGCCTGATCCTGGTCCGGCCCGTCCTGCGCGGGCTGGACCATGCGCAGGAGGTGTTCTCCGCCGCCACCGAACTGCGCTCCACCAGCCGTGCCTTGCAACGTGATGTGCTGCTGCTGATCTTCGATGAGGGGACGCGCGAGAAGACGAACGCCCGGCTTGTGGCCCGCGTGCCCGAGCTTCGGGCTTTGGCAGAGCGTCTGGGCACCGCGCTTGATCCGGTTGACCCGGAGAAGGCGGCCCGTATCCGCGAAACGCACACCGCATTGGCCGACGGGATGGAGGCGGTGGCGCGGTCGGTGCAGACCCGTGAAGGTATTGATGCCAATTGGCGCACGCAGCAGGAAAAGGTCCTGGCCAACGAAATTCCCGCCGCCCGCACCAATGACCCGATCATCGCGCAGTATCAGGCCTATGTGACCGGATCGCTGGGCGAGGTGCGGACCGTCTTGTGGATCTGCGTCGCGGTGGTGCTGGTGGCGCTGGGCTTTGGCGTGGCGTCGGCGGCGGTGGTGCTGCGGCGTTGAGCCGCCGTTCAAGCCGGCTGATGCCCGCTCAACAGTTCCACGGCATTGGCCAGGATGCGCCCGTCATTCTTGGCGTAAAGCGTAGTGGCGCGGCCATGGATGGCGCTGCCGGGTGTCAGGCGCAGCAGGCGTGACAGTTCGTCATTCGCCACCAGACGCAGGAAGCCGGCTGGCTGGCTGCGGAAGGAAACGCCGCAGGCCGACAGGATGGCGCCGAAGGGGATGCGCCGCTGGCGCACGGCGAACAGGGCGCCGGGGGGCAGGGCATTCAGATGGATCTCAATCAGGCCCAATTCCGCCGGCGTGCCGCTGTCGGCGCCCGACAACAGGACATGGCGGCGAAGCAGATCGCCCGTCTCCTCCGCATGCAGAACCGAGAGGCGCATCTGCTCACCCCAGAAGGCTTCCAGGGTTGCCGTCATGCCATGGTCATGCATCAGCAGCCGACGCGGCACGTCGGGCAAGCCGTCAGCCTCCAGCCACAGCGGTGGCGACGGGTCGCGGCCCGGGGAGAGCTGACGCAGGAACCCCGTCAGCAGGTCGGGCGGGGCATTGGTCGGTCGGGCTGTGAGGGTCATTCTTACGGTACTTGGGCATGCCGGGAGCGCGGACGGGGCCGCGCGGGGCGGACCATAGCCACCCGCCGGGCGATTGCCAAGGCATGGCGGACCTGCTCCACCAAGGATCGTGAGATTGGCCCCATTGCGGCCCCATCGCGCCACCTTTCCGCCACAGCATGCTGCCAAAAGGTTAAGGAACCTTAACCCTTCTGGATGAGACCATGCGCCTGTCCCTATCCGCTGCCGCCCTGACCCTGCTCTGTCTGACCGGCGCCGGTGGTGCCCAGACCTTGCCGGCTGATTATGCCACCCTGGTGGAGCCGGTCGACCAGAAGGACGCAGCCGCGGCGCCGCTGAAGGCACGGCTGGCTGCCAATCCCGGCGACCGTGACGCCGCGCTTGAACTGTTGGCGGTCTATCAGCGCTTTGGCGATGTGGAGCCCGGTCTGCCTCTGGGGGCCCGGCTGGCGGCGGAGACCCCGGATGATCAGCGAATTCTGGAGGCACGGATGGCCCTGGCCACCCGCCGCATTACCGATGCCTCGCTGTTCTCCAAGAAATCGGCCGCCGCCGATCTTCTATCTCTGTGTGAGGGGGAAAGGGTGCGCGATCCGCGCAGCGTTCCTGCCACCAAATGCATCGCGCAATATCATCTGGTGGCGCCCTCCATCGTCGGGGGCGACAAGGCCAAGGCGCAGGAGGCGATCAACGCGATGCAGCCGCTGGACGAGGGACAATATGCGCTGCTGCGCGCGACTGAGGCGCTGAGCGACGAGAATGAAGCCTCGGCAAAGGCGCTGCTGAAGGATGCCATGGCAAAGCTGACGGATGCGTCGGAACTGGCGGGCTTGGCCATCGGCCTTGGTCGGCTGGGCGAGAATGACGCGGCCTTCGCGGCCCTTGATAAGGCCGCTTCACTGAACCCGACCGATCCGTTTACCCTCTATCAGCGGGGCCGGGCATCGGCGACCACCGGCCAGAATCTGGAAACCGGTCGCGACTCGCTTTTACGCTTCCTGTCCGGGTCCGCCTGGATTGCCGGTACCAATTATCGCGCGCCCGCCCATTGGCGCCTGGGCATGATCTATCAGGCGATGGGGGACAGGGTGACGGCGGAAAAGGCCTATAAGCGCGCCCTTGTGCTTGAGCCCAAGCATAAGGAGGCGCAAGCTGCCCTGAAGGCGCTGAAGAGTGCCGGCTGAACCTTTTGTAGCCCCGCCATGCGGTGACGGCGGGGCGGGCGGGCGCAAATCGGCAATGGCCGGGGTTGCATTGCGGTCCCGCCTGCGCTATTCCACCGCCCGTCGTTAATCCCACACGTGGGCTTGCGGTGCGTTAGCTTTTACCCGGACGCTGGTTGTCCGGGCGGGTCATCGCATCGATCCGGTGTTCGGCGGGCATGATGCCCAATGGACATTGCTCACGGAGGCCAAACCGGAAAAGGAAGTTTTCCATGGCTATGCCGATCTTTACCATGCGCCAGCTCCTGGAAGCTGGCGTCCACTTCGGTCACCACACCCGTCGCTGGAACCCGAAGATGGCCACGTACCTCTTCGGCGCCCGCAACGGCGTGCACATCATCGACCTGGAACAGACCGTTCCGTTGCTGCACCGCGCCATGCAGGCCGTGCGTGACGTTGTCGCCGGTGGCGGTCGCGTCCTGTTCGTCGGCACCAAGCGCGCCGCGCAGGAGCAGGTTGCGGCGTCCGCCAAGCGCTGCGGCCAGTACTATGTGAACCATCGCTGGCTCGGCGGCATGCTGACCAACTGGAAGACCATCTCCCAGTCGATCCGCCGCCTGAAGGAGATGGACGAGGCGCTGGCCCATGGTGAAGGCTCCGGCCGCACCAAGAAGGAACTGCTGAACATGACGCGCGACCGCGATAAGCTGGAGCGCGCGCTGGGCGGTATCCGTGACATGGGCGGCCTGCCCGACCTGCTCGTGATCATCGATACCAACAAGGAAAGCCTGGCCATTCAGGAAGCCAACAAGCTGGGTATCCCGGTTGTGGCCATCCTGGACAGCAACAGCTCTCCCGACGGCATCACCTTCCCGGTGCCGGGTAACGACGACGCGCTCCGCGCCATCGAGACCTATTGCGAACTGCTGAGCGGCGCCGTCCTGGACGGTCTGCAGGCGGAGATGTCGGCGTCCGGCATCGATGTCGGCGCCCAGGAAGTCGCCCCGGTCGAAGCTCTGCCGGTCGAAGAGACCGTCGAAGCCTGAGTTTGAGGTGCGACGGCCGGGCTGCATCCGAATGGATGCTGTCCGGCCGTTGTGCTGTCTGGGCTTGGCGCGAAACCGCCACGGCCCTGTGCTACAAGATATCCCGTCACACCCCGACGATTAGAGAGGCGAAAATGGCCGAGATCACCGCTGCGCTCGTTAAGGACCTGCGCGAGAAGTCCGGCGCCGGCATGATGGACTGCAAGAAGGCGCTGACCGAAGCGAATGGCGACGTGGAAGCCGCCATCGACTGGTTGCGCAAGAAGGGCCTGGCCGCCGCCGCCAAGAAGGCCGGTCGCGTTGCCGCTGAAGGTCTGGTCGGCGTTGCCGCCAATGGCCTGTCCGGCGCCGCCGTCGAGCTGAATGCCGAGACGGACTTCGTTGCCCGTAACGACGCCTTCCAGACCGCCGTTGCCACCGTCACCAAGCTGGCGCTGGACACTGACGGTACGCTGGAGTCGCTGCAGGTGGCGGCATATCCGGGCAATGGCCGCACCGTTGCCGAAGAGCTGCCGACCCTGGTCGCCACCATCGGCGAGAACATGAACCTGCGCCGCGTCGCCAAGCTGACCGTCTCCGACGGCGTTGTGGCCTCCTACGTGCACGGCGCCCTGGCCCCGGGCCTGGGCAAGATCGGCGTGCTGGTCGCTCTGGAATCGACCGGTGACAAGGCCGCTCTGGCCGAGCTGGGCAAGCAGATCGCCATGCATGTCGCCGCCGCCCGTCCGGAGGCTCTGGACGTCGCCGACGTGTCGACCGCCAATCTGGAGCGTGAGCGCGCCGTTCTGGTCGAGCAGGCCCGGGCCAGCGGCAAGCCGGAGAACATCATCGAGAAGATGGTCGAAGGCCGCGTCCGCAAGTATTATGAAGAAGTGGTCCTGCTGGAGCAGCTCTACGTCATCGACGGCGAAACCAAGATCCGCAAGGTCGTGGAAAACGCCGCCAAGGCCGTCGGCGCCCCGGTTGCCCTGACCGGCTTCGTCCGCTTCCAGCTGGGCGAAGGCATCGAGAAGGAACAGTCCGACTTCGCCGCCGAAGTGGCCGCCATGGCCGGCTGAGGCGGTCCGGGGCCGGATTTCGTGCCGACTCTGGAGCGTTATTCTGTCGGGGCCGGTTCGCCGGCCCCGATCTGATCTGTTGCAAGACCGGATTTCCAACCGAAAGGACAAACCCGTGCCCGAAGCCCGTTACAAGCGCGTTCTTCTGAAGCTTTCAGGCGAAGCCCTTATGGGGGAAAGGGAATACGGGATCGATCCCAACGTCGTCAGCCGCATGGCGACGGAGATCAAGTCCGTGATCGATATGGGGATTGAGGTCTGCGCCGTGATCGGCGGCGGCAATATCTTCCGCGGCATTTCGGGTGCTGCCTCCGGTATGGAGCGCGCGACCGCCGACTATATGGGCATGCTGGCCACCGTCATGAACGCGCTGGCGGTTCAGAACGCGCTGGAAAAGGCTGGCGTGGAGACCCGCGTGCAGTCGGCCATCCCGATGGACAGCGTCTGCGAGCCCTATATCCGCCGCAAGGCTGAGCGCCATATGGAAAAGGGCCGGGTGGTGATCTTCGCCGCCGGCACCGGCAATCCCTTCTTCACCACCGATACGGCTGCCGCCCTTCGCGCCTCTGAAATGGCCTGCGATGCGATGCTGAAGGCCACCAAGGTGGACGGCGTCTACAGCGCCGATCCCAAGAAGGTGAAGGACGCCATCCGCTATGACCGCCTGACCTATCTGGACGTGCTGTCGCGCGACCTTCAGGTCATGGACGCGTCGGCGATTTCGCTTGCCCGCGAGAATAAGATTCCCATCCTTGTCTTCTCCATCCAGAAGGACGGCGGTTTCGCCGAAGTGATGGCCGGACAGGGTAAATTCACCATCATAACCGAAGAGGCATAAGGTGGCCGCTCCCGATCTGATCAAGGACATTGAGCATCGCATGGCCGGTGCTCTTGAGGTGCTCCGCAAGGAATTCGCCGGTCTGCGTACTGGTCGCGCTTCGGCCAACCTGCTGGAGCCGGTGACGGTGGAGGCCTATGGCACGACCGTGCCGCTGAACCAGGTGGCCAACATCTCCGTGCCGGAGCCGCGCCTGATCACGGTGCAGGTCTTCGACCGCTCCACCGTGAAGGCGGTGGAGAAGGCGATCCGCGATGCCGGTCTGGGCCTGAACCCGCAGACCGAGGGGGCGACCATCCGCGTGCCGATCCCCGAACTGAATTCCGAGCGCCGCAAGGAACTGTCCAAGGTTGCCGCCAAGTATGCCGAGCAGACCCGTGTGGCCGTGCGCAATGTGCGCCGCGACGGCATGGACAGCCTGAAGAAGCTGCAAAAGGACGGCACCCTGTCCGAGGATGAGCAGAAGGTCTGGGCCGACAAGGTGCAGTCAGCGACCGACGCCCACATCAAGAAGGTGGATGAGGCGCTGGCGACCAAGGAAAAGGAAATCCTGCAGGTCTGATCGTTCCCGGTACCCAAGGGTAAGGACCTGCTGAAATGCCGGGCCCCGACACATCCGCGTTCCCGCCGCCGCCCACGCACATCGCCATCATCATGGATGGCAATGGACGCTGGGCGACGGCACGGGGTCTGCCGCGCACGGCTGGGCACAAGAAGGGCGTGGACGCCGTCCGCCAGGCAATTGAAGGCGCGCGCGAACTGGGCGTGCGCTACCTGACGCTCTATAGCTTCTCGACCGAGAACTGGAGCCGTCCCCAGGACGAAGTGTCCACCCTGATGCAGCTGCTGCGGTTCTACCTGCGCGGCGAGATCGCCAAGCTGCATAAGAACGGTATCCAGCTGCGGGTCATCGGCGACCGGTCCCGCCTGTCATCCGATATCCAGGCGCTGATCAGCAATGCTGAGACGCTGACAGCGGACAATACCGACATGACCCTGGTGCTTGCCCTGTCCTATGGCGGGCGCCAGGAACTGGTCGATGCGGCGCGTAAGCTGGCAGAGGCGGTGGAGCGGGGGGAGATGACGCCCCGCGACATCACGACCGAAACCTTTGCCCGCGAATTGACGACGGGCGGGAACATTCCCGATCCGGACCTGATGATCCGCACCAGTGGCGAGAAGCGCATCAGCAATTTCCTGCTTTGGCAGTTGGCCTATGCGGAGATGGTGTTCCTGGATACGCTGTGGCCGGATTTCACCCGCCGCGATCTGGAAGCCGCCATCCAGGAATTCCACCGGCGCGATCGGCGTTTCGGGGCCACGGCGGGAAGCCGTTGATATCGTGACCGACAGCCAGCGCCCCCGCAGGAAACCCCGATCCAATTTCACGCAGCGCCTGGTCTCTGCCCTGGTCCTGGCGCCGCCTGTGCTGGCCGCCGTCTGGTTTGGCGGGTTGCCGTTCCAGGTGCTGGTGCTGCTGCTGGCCGGGCTGTCGGGCTGGGAATATTTCCGGCTGGTCATGCCGGGACGGCACCGTCCGGGTCATTTCGCCTTCATGCCGCTCTATATCGGCTTGCCCTTCCTGGCCATGCTCTGGCTGCGCCTGGAGAGCGGCCCCTATGGTCTGGCCCTGTTCCTGTTCCTGTTGCTGTCGATCTGGGCCACCGATATCGGGGCCTATGCGGCGGGCAAGAGCATCGGCGGGCCGAAACTGGCACCCCGCATCAGCCCCAAGAAGACCTGGGCCGGCCTGATCGGTGGCATGGTGGCGTCGGCGACCCTGGGCGGGCTGTTCGGGGCGGCGCAGAGCGGGGATTGGCTGCCGGGCTGGCTGGTGCCACCGGCGGCCACCGATGTGCCCCATGATGTATCGCTGGCTGCCATTGGCGCTTATGCCGCCATCGGTGCCGTCCTGGCCGTGGCAGGGCAGGCGGGCGACCTGTTCGAGAGCTATATGAAGCGCCGCGTGGATGTGAAAGACAGTTCCAGGCTGATCCCCGGTCATGGTGGTATCCTTGACCGGATCGACGGGCTGCTGTTCGCGGCACCGCTCTATGCGTTGTTCGAAATGACGGCGGGGGAATGGGTGCGATTTTGGTGAAGCCTGAAACGACGCGCCGCGTGACTGTGCTGGGCTGCACCGGATCGGTGGGGACCAATACTGTCCAGCTGCTGGCAGCCTATCCCGACCGTTTTCAGACAGAGGCGCTGGTCGCGGGCCGCAATGTGGCCAAGCTGGCTGAACAGGCCCGCTTGCTGCGTCCGGCCCTGGCCGTGGTCGCGGATGCGTCCGCCTATGCCGATCTGAAGGACGCCTTAGGCGGCACGGGCATTGAGCTGGCGGCTGGCCCCGCCGCTGTGGTGGAGGCTGCCAGCCGTCCTGCGGCTGATTGGGTGATGGCCGCGATTGTCGGTGCCGCCGGTCTGGCCCCGACGCTGGCCGCCGTGCAACGCGGCGCCACGGTGGCGCTCGCCAACAAGGAAGTGCTGGTCTGCGCCGGTGAGCTGGTGATGGCGGAGGTGCGTCGCTGCGGTGCCACCCTGCTGCCGGTGGACAGTGAGCACAGCGCTATCTTCCAGGTCTTTGATGAGGCGCGACGCGACCGCATCTCCCGTCTGATCCTGACCGCGTCCGGCGGCCCGTTCCGCACCTGGACACGGGATGCCATGGCGGGCGTGACCCCGGCCCAGGCCTGTGCACATCCCAACTGGTCCATGGGCGCCAAGATCAGTGTCGACAGCGCCAGCATGATGAACAAGGGGTTGGAGCTGATTGAGGCTCACCATCTGTTCGCCATGCCCGAGGGCCGTATCGATGTGCTGGTCCATCCGCAATCGGTGATCCATTCCCTGGTCGAATATGTCGATGGATCGGTGCTGGCGCAGTTGGGCACGCCGGACATGCGCACACCCATTGCCGTGGCGCTGGCGTGGCCCGACCGGGTGGCCACGCCGGGTGACCGGCTGGATCTGGTGAAGGCCGCCAGCCTAACCTTCGAGTCGCCCGATCCTGTCCGGTTTCCGGCCCTTGAACTGGCGCGGCGCGCCTTGCAAAGCGGGGGGGCGGCCCCTACAATCCTCAATGCCGCGAATGAGGCGGCGGTGGCCGCCTTTCTGGCCGGAAATCTGGGCTTCCTGGATATTCCGCGCGTCGTTGAACAGTGTCTGGCCGCCCTGGCACATGCCCCGTTGGGCACGCTGGCGGATGTGGAAGCGGCCGATGCGGAAGCGCGTCGCCATGCCTTTGCCGAAATTGCGGTTTTATCTCACGCGAACTGAACGCGGCCCTTGGAGGCGCATTGATGGAAGTCCTGGGCTTCATCTGGAATTACGGGGTGATGTTCCTTGTCGTGCTGACCATTCTGGTCTTCGTGCACGAGATGGGGCATTTCCTGGTGGCGCGCCGCAATGGCGTGCGGGTGGAGGTCTTCTCCATCGGCTTTGGGCCGGAGGTTCTGGGCCGCACCGACCGCCATGGCACCCGCTGGAAGTTCAGCCTTATCCCGCTGGGCGGCTATGTGAAGATGTATGGCGACGCCGGTGCCGCCAGCACGCCGGGGGCCGGGCTTGACGGGATGACACCGGCGCAGCGTGCCGTGTCATTCCACCATAAGCGGGTGGGGCAGCGCATGGCCATCGTGGCGGCGGGGCCGGCGGCGAACTTCCTGTTCGCCATTCTGGCTCTGGCTTTCATGTTCATGGTCTATGGTCAGCCCTATACCCCGCCGGTGATCCGTGACGTCCTGCCTGAGGGGGCAGCGGCGGAGGCCGGGATGAAGCCCGGCGACCGTATCCTGTCCATGGATGGGCGTGATACGCCCCGGTTCGAGGATGTGCTGGGCGTCATCGTGATGAATCCGGGCCGCACGGTGTCGATGCTGGTGGAGCGGGTCGAGGTGGAGGGGGCTGAGCCCAAGCGCCTTGAACTGACCGTCACGCCGCGTGCGGAGAAGATGGAAGATCGGTTCGGCAATATCCATACGATAGGCCGGCTGGGGGTGATGCGTGGTAATGATGAATATCGTCGCCAGACACCGCTGACCGCCATCTGGGAGGCTGGCAAAGAAACGCTTCGATTGACGGAAGGTACCCTGGACGCCGTCTGGCAGATGGCGTTGGGCATGCGCAGCACGAATGAGCTGGGCGGACCCATCCGCATCGCGCAGATGTCGGGCCAGGTGGCGCAGACCGGCTTCGTGACCATGATCTGGTTCGTGGCTGTTCTGTCCATCAATCTGGGCCTGATCAACCTGTTCCCTATTCCGATGCTGGACGGGGGACATCTGCTGTATTACGCAGTGGAGGCCGTTCGCGGACGGCCTCTTGGCGAGAGGGCTCAGGAATATGGTTTCCGGGTCGGTCTGGCTTTGGTATTGACCTTGATGGTTTTCGCCACGTGGAATGATTTGGTTCAGCTGCGTGTCGTCGACTTCGTCAAGGGTGTCCTGTCTTAGCCTTTTTGGGGGAACAGTTGGTCTCGGTTTCCAGGTTCGCGCTGTGCCTGCTGCTGGGCGGCACCGCAACATCTGTCATCGCGCTGTCGACCGGCGCCATGGCCCAGGAGGCGTTTGATGGTGGCATCATTCGCGAAATCCGCGTCGAAGGCTCGCAGCGCATCGAGGGCGCGACCGTGCGGTCGTACCTCACCGTGCAGCCCGGCGACAATTTCGATCCGGAAAAGATCGATCAGTCGCTGAAGTCGCTGTTCGCGACCGGGCTGTTCGCTGACGTGTCGATCCGGCGCGAAGGCGGCGTGATGCTGGTGCAGGTGGTGGAAAACCCCATCATCAACCGCATCGCCTTTGAGGGGAACAAGCGCATCAAGACCGAGGATATCAATCCCGAGGTCCAGCTGCGCCCGCGCACCGTCTATACCCGCACCCGCGTGCAGAATGACGTTGAGCGCATCCAGGAACTCTATCGCCGCAAGGGACGTTTCGCCGCGCGCATCGAACCAAAGATCGTGCAGCTGGAACAGAACCGCGTCGATCTGATCTTCGAAATCGAAGAGGGTCAGATGACGGGCGTGCAGGCCATCAACATCGTGAACAACAATGTGTTCGACGATGATGAGTTGCGCGAGATCATGATCACCAAGGAATCGCGCTGGTGGCGGTTCCTGTCGTCCAACGACAATTATGATCCCGAGCGTCTGCGGTACGACCAGGAGCAGGTTCGCCGCTTCTACCTGCGTAACGGCTATGCCGACTTCAAGGTGCTGACCTCGGTCGCGGAACTGACGCCCGATCGCGAGGAATTCTTCATCACCATGACGGTGGATGAGGGCAAGCGCTATAAGTTCGGCAAGATCGAGATCTCGTCCGAGATCCCCGATATCGATATCGCGCCGTTGTATGAGGCCATCAACGCCTATTCCGGCGAATGGTATAATGGCGACAAGATCGAAGAGAGCATCACCGCCCTGACCAACCGTCTGGGCGATCTGCAATATGCCTTCATCGAGATCGACCCGCTGCTGGAGCGCAATCAGGAAGACCAGACCATCAATCTGGTCTTCGAACTGAAGGAAAGCCCGCGCGTCTTTGTCGAGCGGATCGACATTGTCGGTAACTACAACACGCTGGACAAGGTTATCCGCCGCGAGATGCTGCTGGTCGAAGGCGACCCGTTCAGCGTGTCCAAGGTCAAGCGCTCCGAACAGCGCATCAAGGATCTGGGCTATTTCCTGGACAGCGGCGTCGAGGTGAAGACGGAAGAGGGTAGCAGCCGCGATCAGTCGGTCATCACGATTGAGGTGGAGGAACAGCCGACCGGCGAAATCCAGCTGGGTGCCGGCTACTCCTCCACCGATGGCGCGTTGCTGGACTTCTCCATCCGTCAGCGCAACCTGCTGGGTAAGGGCCAGGACCTGCGCCTGTCGACCTTGCTGTCGTCGCGCAGCTTCGAGGTGGATCTGGGCTTTACCGAGCCCTACTTCCTGGATCGCGATCTGGCCGCCGGTATCGACCTGTTCCGCGTTGTCCGCGACAATCGCGACACCATTTCCTACGATCTGGAGTCGACCGGTATCGTGCTGCGCGCCGGTTATCCGCTGTCGGAAAAGCTGCGTCAGCGTATCAGCTACTCGCTGGTCCAGAACAAGATCGACAATATCTATTTCGGTTCGTCCCTGTTCTTGCAGGACCAGCTGGGCACCACCATCACCTCGTCGGTGGAAAGCCAGCTGCTGTATGACGAGCGTGACAGCAAGATCGAACCGACCAGCGGCTTTTATGGCTTGTGGTCGGTGGAGTTCGCCGGTGTTGGCGGCGATACCCGCTACCTGCGTAACCGCATCACGGCGGGCCAGTACTGGGAACCGTTCGAGGAAGTCGTCCTCGGTCTGACGACGGAGGCCGGTTACATCTGGGGCATGGGTGAAGACCTGCGCATCAATGACCGCTTCTTCATTGGCGGTGATACGCTGCGCGGCTTTGAGATTGGCGGTATCGGTCCCCGCAACGTGCCCGATCCGAACAATCCGGAGAACAGCGACGCGCTGGGCGGCACCATCTTCAGCCGGGCCAGCCTGGAGCTGACCACCAAGCTGGGTCTGCCCGACGAGTTGGGCGTGAAGGCCCACGCCTTCTATGATGCCGGTACCTTGACGGGGGCCAAGGAAACGCCGGGTGTCGGTGATGTGTTCCGCGACAGCAACAAGATCCGCATGGCCGCCGGTGTCGGTGTGTCTTGGAAGTCGCCGTTCGGTCCGATCCGCCTTGATCTGGCGTACCCGATCGCCAAGGAACCGTATGACCAGACCGAGACGCTGAAATTCAGCTTCGGCACCCGGTTCTGATGGGAGACAGGGCATTGGCGCATCGCCTTATCGCCCTGCTCTTCGCCGGTCTGGCCCTGGTGGCCGGGCCGGCGGCGTCTTATGGTCAGGACGTGGCGGCACCGCCGGTCCAGGCGGCCAAGAGGCTGCCCTATGCCCAGGTTGCGGTTGTGGATATCCCGACCATCCTGCAGCAGGCGACGGCCATGCGCACCATCCAGCAGCAGTTGGATGTGCAAAAGGAGCAGTTGCAGCGTGACGTCGCGCAGCAGCAGGACGCGTTGCGGACAGCCGAACAGGAACTGGCCCGATTGCGCCAGACCGTTTCGGTGGAGGAATTCGACCGCAAGCGGACGGAGTTTGAGACCCAGGTGTCCGCCACGGGCCGCGCCTTGCAGGAACGAACCCGCCGCCTGGACATCGCCTTTAATCAGGCCCGCAACAGCGTGATCAACACGCTGGATCAGGTGATTGCGGAAGTCGCCCGGGAATGGGGTGCCACCCTGGTCATTTCCCGGCAGTTCATCGTCTATCAGGCGGGCGGTGCTGCGGACATCACGGCAGAGGTGCTGGAGCGCCTGAACAACCGTCTGCCGCAGGTAACGGTCAGCGTTCCCCCGCCCTCGTGACCGGGGCCGCTGGCGGCCCTCCACCATCCCGAAGGAAACCCCATGGCCGATCCCCGTTTTTTCGACCGTGCCGGCCCCTTCACGCTGGCCGATCTGGCCGCCCGGTCGGGTGCCGCTGTCGCAGCCGGTGCCGACCCGGCCTTGATCCTTTACGATGTCGCCCCACTGGATCAGGCGGGGGAAGGGCAGCTGTCCTTCCTGGATAACCGCAAATATCTGGACGCGTTCCAGAACAGCCGGGCCGCCGCCTGCGTCGTGCATCCGGCCTTGGCCGACAAGGCACCCGCCGGCATGGCCTTGCTGCTGTCATCCAAGCCCTATCGCGCCTATGCGCTCTGTGCCCAGGCCTTCTATCCGCTGCCCGCCTCCACCGGCCTGATCTCGCCTGCCGCCCATATCGATCCGAGTGCGGTGCTGGCCCAGAATGTGGAGGTGGCGGCGGGCGTGGTGATCGAGGCGGGGGCGGAGATCGGGGCTGGCACCCGCATAGCCGCCAATGCTGTGATTGGCCGTAATGTCCGGGTGGGGGCCGACAGCATCATCGGTGCCTGCGCCTCGCTGTCCCATTGCCTTATTGGTGACCGGGTCGTGATCTATCCCGGTGTGCGGATCGGGCAGGATGGGTTCGGCTTTGCCATGGATGTGACGGGCCATGTCCGGGTGCCACAGATGGGCCGCGTCATCATTGAGGATGATGTGGAGGTCGGTGCCAACAGCACCATCGACCGGGGGGCCGGGCCTGATACCGTGATTGGTCGGGGCACGATGATTGATAATCTGGTCCAGATCGGGCACAACGTCACGCTCGGGTCCGGCTGCGTCATCGTGGCGCAATCCGGCATTTCGGGCAGTACGAAGTTCGACCATCACGCTGTGCTGGCGGCGCAGGCGGGGGTGGCCGGTCACCTTTCCATCGGAGCGGGAGCCCGTATCGCGGCGCAAAGTGGCGTGATGCGGGATGTGCCACCGATGACGGAGGTGTTCGGCACGCCGGCACAGCCAAAGCGGCAATATTTCCGCCAAGTCGCCATGATGTCGCGACTGGCGAAGGGGAAAATTGGACGGGGCGATGAGCACGACGGAAACGAATAAGGTTGCGGTAACCGAACTGGATATTGGCCGGATCATGGAATTGATCCCGCACCGGTATCCCATGCTGTTGGTAGACAAGGTCAAGGACATCGTCCCCGGTGAAAGCTGCACCGGCATCAAGAATGTGACGATGAATGAGCCGCAGTTCACCGGCCATTTCCCGCAGAAGCCGGTGTTCCCCGGCGTCATGATTGTGGAGGCCATGGCCCAGACCTCGGCCATTCTGGTCATGCAGACGCTGGGACAGGAGGCGGAGGGCCGTCTCGTGTATTTCATGGGGATCGAGGAGGCGAAGTTCCGCCGCCCCATCGTCCCCGGCGATCAGATCCACATCAAGGTCCAGAAGCTGCAGAACCGCCGCAATGTCTGGAAATTCAAGGGCGAGGCCTGGGTCGATGGCAATCTGCATGCCGAAGCGACCTATACGGCGATGATCGTCATGGGTGATTAAGGTCGGCTGCCGCTTCCTTTCGTGGACACGGGGCCGACGTAATTTTGTCAAACGCCTTTGCTAAAGGCGGTGGGAAGGGCGGGTGACCGCCCTTTCGCATGTCAGGAAGAAAAGGGCCGGCCCATGAGCGCCAATATTCATCCCAGTGCCATTGTCGATCCCGGTGCGCGCATCGGGTCGGGTGTGGAGATCGGGCCCTTCTGTGTGGTGGGGCCGCATGTGGTCCTGGGCGACTATGTGCGCCTGGTCAGTCACGTCGCCATCGATGGCCGCACCAGTATTGGCGAAGGCACCATCGTCTATCCTTTCGCCTCCCTGGGCCACGCGCCGCAGGATTTGAAATACAAGGGCGAGCCGTCGGCGCTGATCATCGGCCGCAACAACCGCATCCGTGAGAATGTCACCATGAATACCGGCACCGAAGGTGGCGGCATGGTGACCCGGGTGGGCGATGGCGGCCTGTTCATGGTCGGCGTCCATATTGGCCATGATTGTATCGTCGGCAATAATGTGATCTTCGCCAACAATGCTACCTTGGGCGGGCATGTCGTGGTGGGCGACCATGCGGTTCTGGGTGGCCTGTCGGCGGTGCATCAGTTCGTGCGCATCGGCGCCCATGCCATGATCGGCGGCATGTCGGGCGTGGAGGCGGATGTCATCCCCTATGGTCTGGTCAAGGGTGATCGCGCCTTCCTGGCCGGCCTGAACCTGGTCGGCCTGCAACGGCGTGGCTTTGCCAAGGAGGATATCCACGCCCTGCGGGCCGCCTTCCGTCAGCTGTTCGAGGGCGAGGGCCAGATGGCCGACCGCGTTGCCGCCGTCACGGCAGAGGCCGGTGGGGTGCAGGCCGTTGCCGATGTGCTGTCCTTCCTGGCCGACCGGGGCAGCCGCGCCCTGACCTTGCCGCGCTGACCCCGGCATGACGGGGCGGCTGGGCATCATTGCCGGGGGGGGAGACCTGCCGCGGCAGGTGGCTGAAACCTGCCGGCAGGGTGGGCGGCCCTGTTTTGTCATCGCGCTGGAGGGTCAAGGGGCGGAGGCTTGGCTGACGCCCGGCATTCCCCATGCCGTCTTCCGCATGGGAGCGGCAGGGGCCATGCTGGAAAGGCTGCGGGCCGAGGGGGTGACGGAGATCATCCTGGCTGGCGGCGTGCGCCGTCCATCGCTGACCGACCTGCGCCCCGACTGGTATGCCGCCCGGTTCTTCGCGCGCCTGGGCCTGAAGGCCTTGGGCGATGACGGGTTGCTGCGCGCGGTCGCGGGGTTGCTGGAGGAGGAGGGGTTCCGTGTTGTCGGTATCCAGTCCCTGATCGCTGATCTCCTGATGCCGGCAGGCGTGCTGACGCGGGCGATGCCGGATGCGCAGGCCTTGGCCGATATCGCCCATGGTCTGACCGTCGCCCACGCCCTGGGTGCCGTCGATGTCGGGCAGGCGGTCGTGGTGCAGGGCGGGCTGGTGCTGGGCGTGGAAGCCATTGAGGGCACCGATGCCCTGATCACCCGCTGCGGCGCCTTGAAGCGGGAAGGGCCGGGGCCGATCCTGGTCTAGTGTGCCAAGCCGGGGCAGGACCGCCGCCTGGACCTGCCGACCATCGGCCCTGACACTATTGCCGCCTGCATCGCCGCCGGTTTCGTCGGGATCGCGGCAGAGGCGGGGGGAACCCTGCTCGTGGGGCGCCAGGACGCCTTGCGGGCCGCCGATGCGGCTTGCCTGTTCGTCACGGGCGTATCGGCATGACCGGCCCCCTGATCTACCTGATCGCGGGCGAACCGTCAGGCGATGTGCTGGGCGCGCGGCTGATGGCGGCGCTGAAGCAGGCGACAGGCGGGCAGGTGCGCTTTGCCGGCGTGGGGGGCGAGCGGATGATCGCCGAAGGCCTGAACAGCTTGTTTCCCATGGAGGAATTGACCCTGTTCGGCTTGGCCGAGCTGTTGCCCAAACTGCCGGGCCTGATCCGCCGGATTGGGCAGACGGCGGGCGACATCCTGGCGTGCCGGCCCGATGCCGTGGTCACCATTGATGCGCCGGACTTCTGCTTTCGGGTGCTGAAAAAGGTGCGGCGGGCCGATCCGTCGATCAGGCTGATCCATTATGTGGCGCCCACGGTCTGGGCGTGGCGGCCCGGTCGGGCGCAGAAGATCGCGCGGTTTCTGGACCATCTGCTGGTCCTGCTGCCGTTTGAGCCGCCCTATTTCGAGGCGGTGGGCCTGCCCGCCACCTTTGTCGGCCATTCGATTGTCGAGGCGGGGGTGGAGCGGGGGAATGGTGCGGCCTTCCGTGCCCGCCATAACCTGGCTCCCGATACGCCGCTGCTCTGCGTCCTGCCGGGCAGCCGGCGCAGCGAGATCAGGGTGCTGCTGCCCGACTTCGCGGCGACCCTGGCCATCCTGAAGGAACGCCATCCGGGTCTGACCGTCGTCGTACCCACCCTGGGCAAGGTGGCGGCCCCGGTGCGTGCCGCCGCCGCATCCTGGCCCGTGCCCACCATTGTGGTGGAGGGGGATGGGGAGAAGTATGACGCCATGGCCGCCAGCATCGCGGCCCTGGCGGCCAGCGGAACGGTGGCGCTGGAACTGGCGTTGGCCCGGCTGCCCGCCGTGATTGCCTACCGCATCCATCCGCTGACCTACCGGCTCTACCGCCGGCTGATCCGCGTGAAATATGCCAATCTGGTCAATATCATGCTGGACCGGATGCTGGTGCCCGAACGGTTGCAGGATGAATGCACGCCGCCAAAGCTGGCCCAGGCGGTATCGGTGCTGCTGTCCGATGCCACCGCGCGGCGTGAACAGATCGATGGCGTGGCGCAGGTGGCGCACTGGCTGGGGCAGGGCGGTGATCAGACGCCCAGTCAGCGGGCGGCCGATGCGGTCTTGAAGGTCGCCAGGGGTTAGGGCAGGGCCGGCAGGGTCAGCAGCTTCTCCGCATCCGGCGCCGGTACGGGGCGGGAGAAATAGTATCCCTGGCCATAGCGGCATTCCAGGCCGCGCAGGAAGGTGACTTCCGAGGGGTTTTCGATCCCTTCGGCCACCACATCCAGATCCAGGCTTTTGGCCAGCAGCAGGATGATACGGGGGATTTCCTCCCGCCGGTCGCCATTGCCGGCCCCGCTGATGAAGGCGCGGTCTATCTTCAGCGAATTGACCGGATAGCGGTGCAGATAGGAGAGCGAGGAGTAGCCGGTACCGAAATCGTCCAGCGACAGGTGGACGCCCAGGCTGCGGATCTGCTGCATCATGGCCACCGCCCGGCCAGGATCATCCATCAGCAGGCTTTCGGTGATCTCCAGCTTCAGCGTGTCGGGCGCGATGCCGGTGTCACCCAGGACATGGCGCACACATTCCACCATGTCATCGTCCAGCATTTGCCGACCGGAGACATTGACGCTCATGAACAGGCCGCTGTCATGGGTCTTCTGCCAGCGGGACAGCTGTTCTGCGGCCTCCTGCATGGCCCAGCGGCCGATTTGCAGGATCAGGCCCGTATCTTCTGCCAGCGGCACGAAATCGGCGGGGGAGATCAGGCCGCGTTCCGGATGCTGCCAGCGGATCAGCGCCTCGAACCCCGCGATGGACTGGTCTGACAGGCGCACAATGGGCTGATAGAACAAGGTCAGCTGATGCCGGTCCGTGGCCAGACGCAGGTCGGCCTCCGTTCGCAGCCGCGACATGGCGCGGGCGCGCAGGGCATCGTCGAACACTTCCACCCGGTTGCGGCCCGCCCCCTTGGCCCGGAACATGGCGAGGCTGGCATCGCGCAGCATGTCGGCTGCCTGACCATAGCCGGTGTGCGACATGGCGATGCCGCCCGACGCGGTCAGCACCAATTCCTCGCCACTGGCCAACTGGATCGGGTCTGTGATGACACTGGCCAGACGCAAGGCCGCTGTCATGGCCGCCTTCACATCCACCACACCATCCATCAGCACACCGAATTCGTCGGCGGATACCCGCGCGATCGTGTCACCGGCCCGGCGCTGCGCTTCCAGCCGGTTGGCCAGGATGCGCAGCACCTCGTCCCCGGCATTGGGGCCCAGGCTGTCATTGACGGTCTTGAAATGATCCAGATCGAACAGGATGACGGCGCAGGGGGGATCGTCGGGCCGGCGGCGGCGGTCGATGGTCTGGCCGATACGGTCCATCAGCAGCGACCGGTTGGGCAGACCGGTCAGCCCGTCATGAAAGGCGTCGAACAGGACCTGCTGCTCTGCACGTTTGCGGGCCGTAATGTCGGTCATGGAGCCGGCCATACGGATGGCATCGCCCAGCGCGTCGCGGATGGCGACACCCCGGATCAGCACCCAGAGTTCCGCCCCGCTGTCATGCCGGATGCGGACCTCATGTTCCAGATGGTCCAGGCGGCCCGACAGATGCAATTCAAAGGCGGCCCGCAGGCCCGGCAGGTCGCTGGCATGGACCAGGGCGAACCAGTCCTCGATCGTGCCGACCCATTCGCCGCCGGGCAGGCCCAGCATGTCGGACCAGCGGGGCGAGTAATAGACATCGCCTTCCTGCACCCGCCAGTCCCACAGGCCGTCATTGGCGCCCTGGGCTGCCAGCGCATAGCGTTCCTCGCTGATGCGCAGCTGTTCCTCGGCCACCTTGCGGTCGGTGATGTCGGATTGTGAGCCGACCAGGCGCACAGGCTCGCCATCGGCATTCATGACGGCGATGCCCCGGCACAGCATCCAGCGCCAGCCGGAGGATCCATGCTGGATTCGGTATTCAATCTGGAAAGGCTTGCCGCCCGCCGACATCTGCGCGTCCAGCGTTGCCTGCAGCCAGATCAGGTCTTCTGGATGCACCCGGTTCAGCCATTCCTCCGGTCCGTCCGCCTCCTCGTCCGGTAAAAGCCCGATCAATGCCCACCAGCGCGGCGCGTAATAGATGCGGTCGGTGCGCAGGTCCCAGTCGTACAGACCGTCATTGGTGGCCGCCGCAGCCAGCGCCAGCCGTTCCTCGCTGATGCGCAGCCGGTCCTCCGCCTCTTTGCGTTCGGTGGTGTCGGCGGCGGTGCCGATCAGGCGGTTGACGGTCCCGTCCGTCCCGGCGATGGCCGCACCCCGCACCAGCAGCCAGGTCCAGTCGCCACGCCCGTTGCGCACGCGGTGTTCAATGACAAAACGCCGCCCGCCCTCATCGTGACGCGGACGCAGCGTCGCCTCCAGCCATTGCAGATCGTCGGCATGGACCCGGTCGAACCAGTGGCGCGGCCCGATGTTACCGCCATCAACCGGTAAGCCCAGATGCTCCCGGAAACCCGGCGACAAAAACAGCGTATCGACGGTGAGGTCCCAATCCCAGACAGCCTCGCCGCTGGAAAGTCCCGCCAGCATGTAGCGCTGGGACAGTTGGTCGTCGGAAGTCGGTTGGGACAAGGGCTGATCGGCCGGCAAGGGAAAGATATTGGCTGGAAACTCTATACCACTTTCGACCGGTGGAGCCATGCCCCTTCGCAGCCCGTGGTTATTTATACTACACTTGACCCTATGGACTGGAACGACCAAGCAATCTTGCTATCCGCACGCCCGTATGGGGAAAATGCGGCTTTGGCCCTGCTTCTGACGCGGGAGCATGGGCGCCACGCCGGCCTTGTCCATGGGGGGCAGTCGGCGCGCCTGCGCGGTACGTTGGAAACGGGGAACCTGCTGGCGGTCGGCTGGCGGGCCCGGATGGCGGATCAGTTGGGGACCTGGTCGCTGGAACTGGAGCGGGCCTATGCGGCGCCGCTTCTGGATGATCCGCTGCGACTCGCCTGCCTGGCGTCGGCCTGCGCCCTGCTGGATGGATTGCTGGCCGACCGGGAACCGCACCCCGGTCTGTTCGATGCCACCCTGGCCCTGTTCGAGGCCCTGTCCAGCGAGGTCTGGGCGGAGATTTACGTGCGCTGGGAGATCGGCCTGCTGGACGAAATCGGCTTTGGTCTGGACCTGTCGCGCTGCGCCGTCGGCGGGCGGTCGGCGTCGGACCTGCTCGCCGGCAATGACGGTCTGTCGCATGTCAGCCCGCGCACGGGCCGGGCCGTGTCCGCATCGGCGGCAGAGCCCTATAAGGACAAACTCTTGCCCCTGCCGCCCTTCCTGTTGGGCCTGTCGGATGGCGGCCCGGCGGAGGTGATGCAGGGCCTGCTGCTGACCGGCCATTTCCTGGAACGCATCGCCTTTGCCCAGCGTCATGCCGACGTGCCGGCGGCCCGTATCCGCTTTGTGGAACGCTACGCCCGCATGCATGGGCTGGCGTCTGCCCCGTCCATACTGCCTGCCGGTGTCCAGGATGCCTGAATTCGCTGACCTGATCCGCCAGGGTGCCGGGCATGCCTGGCTGTTCATCCCCAGCGCCATCCTGCTGGGGGCGCTGCATGGGCTGGAGCCCGGCCATTCCAAGACGATGATGGCGTCCTTCATCGTGGCGGTGCGCGGAACGGTGGGGCAGGCGGTGATGCTGGGGCTGGCTGCCACGCTTTCCCATACAGCCGTGGTCTGGCTGGTGGCCCTGGTGGGGCTGACCCTGGGCCGGGAACTGGCGGGTGACCGGGTGGAGGGCTGGTTCCAGCTGTTGAGCGCCCTGATCATGCTGGGTATGGCGGCCTGGCTGTTCGCGCCAGTCTGGCGCCGTCACCGCGCAACCCATGGTCATCACCATCATGACCATGATCATGATGGTGATGACCATGGTGGGCACCACCATCATCACGGGCATCACCATGATGACGATGCCCATGCCCGCTTTCATGCGGATCAGATTTCCCAACGGTTTGCCGACGGACAGGCGACAACGGGACAGGTCATCCTGTTCGGGCTGACCGGTGGACTGATCCCCTGTCCGGCGGCCATCACGGTCCTGCTGATCTGCCTGCAATTACGGGAATTCACACTGGGCGTGGCCTTGGTGCTGTGTTTCAGCATCGGGCTGGCCCTGACGCTGACAGCCAGCGGGGTGGTGGCGGCCCTGGGTGCGCGGCACCTGTCAAAGCGGGGACTTGGCTTTGAAAAGCTGATGGCCCGTGCGCCCTACGTGTCGGCCCTGCTGATCCTGGTGATCGCGGCCTATATGCTGTGGCACGGGATATCGGCGCTGACCAGCTGACCCTGTGCGACTACCGGAAGTAAACCGCCGAGAGCATCAATCCGCCGACCACGCCCAGGATCAGGGCCAGGTTCCAGGCGCGGCGCAACCGCTTGCCCCAGGGGGCGGGATTGTCGTTGGCGGGCGACGGGCGCCG
>CALRNG020000002.1:0-28093 GCA_943369495.1 Rhizobium sp. Q54 | reverse complement strand
AGTGCCGCCCCATGTAACCGCTTTGATCAGGCCGCCGCCAGTGTGGTGCGGGCCCGCAGGCTGAAGATCTGCGCCGTGCTGATCCCGGCGACCGCCAGGGCCTGTACCAGAACGAAGCCGGTGCCCAGCGGCGTGGTCCAGCCCAACGTCAGCAGACCGAGGCTGCCCACGACCCAGGACAGGTTCAGCGCGATCATTAGTTTGGCAGGCCCCGCCGAGACCCCGACCCGCCGCCCGGCCCAGGCTGCGAACAGGGTGCAGGGGAACAGGATGATGCCCGCTGGCAGCAGCAGCCAGGAGGGCAGGCCCAACAGCGGCTCCAGCAGGCCGGCACCAAAGGTCAGCAGCAGGCCAGCGGCCAGGCAGGTGGCGGCGTCGATCAGCAGAAGCTGGCGGGTGAGGGGGCTGATACCCATGATCATCTCCATCATTCGGCGTTGTGATGAGGGGATCATGACGCGAGGTCGGGTGCGGTGCGATTACCTGTGGCGTAATGAGCAAAAGAAAAAGGGCCGCCCGGTGGAGCGGCCCTGGATCGGGTTTACTTGCCCTTCACGGCGCTGAAACGGTTGCCTTTCAGCGTGACCTCCGTGGTCACGGGCAGGTCGACAGCCGACGCGCCCAGCCAGACCTTGTAACGGCCGGGCGTCACCACCCATTCCTTCTTGGTGACGTCGAAGGTTGCCAAGAGGCGGGCATCGACGGGGACGGAGAAGCGGCTGCTGGCGCCGGGGGCCAGTTCCAGCTTTTGCCAGCCGGCCAGACGCTTGGGCGCCTCCCAGCCGCCGCCGACGGGACCGATGTAAAGCTGTGGCACGGCCTTGCCGGTACGCGCACCCTTGTTGGTGACAGAGCCGGACAGGGTCATGGTGCCGTCGGAGCCGACTTCCGCCTTCAGGCCGCTATAGAGGAAATCGGTGTAGGACAGGCCGTAGCCGAAGGGGAACAGCGGCTTGTGGCCCTTCTGGTCGAACCATTTATAGCCGACGGTCGCACCCTCCATATAGGAGACGTCGAACTTGGTGCCGTCGGGCAGGCCCTCGCCATCCAGCGTGGGACGCGGCAGTTGATCCAGACTGGCGGGGAAGGTGACGGGCAGGCGGCCGCTGGCATCCACCTCGCCATAGATCACGCGGGCAATCGCCTCGCCACCGGCTGTGCCGGGATACCAGGCGGCCAGGACCGCGCCCACATCCTTCAGCCAGGGCATGAAGACGGGGCCGCCCGATTGTACCACCACAATGGTGCGTTTGTTGGCCTTGGCCACGGCGGCGACCAGCGCATCCTGATTGTCAGGCAGGGTCAGGGCGAAATCCATCGCCTCCCCCGTCCACTGATTCACGAAAACGATGGCCAGATCGCTGTCGGCGGCCAGCTTCGCGGCGGCGGCCGGGTCCGTGCCGGCATCGAAGGCGACATTGCCGCCGGCCCGGGCCTGGATGGCGGCCAGCGGCGGATTGGCGTGAAAGACGACGGGACCGGGGAAATGCTTCGGACCCAGGCCCGGCACGGGATTGCCGCCGGGCCCGAAGACCGTGGAGGAGCCGCCGCCCGACATCACGCCCTTGTCGGCATAGCCGCCAATGACGGCAATCTTCGACGCCCCCGCCGCCAGGGGCAGCAGACCGCCCTGATTCTTCAACAGGACAATGCCTTCTTCTGCGTCGGCGCGCGTGATCTTGGCATGGGCGGCGTAGTCGATCTTGTGGTCTTCGACGGTGACGGGATTATCCATGACCCCATGATCGAACAGCGCACGCAAGATGCGGCGGTTCATATCGTCCAGACGGGCCATGGGCACAGAACCGTTGGCCAGCGCCTTGCCCAGCAGGTCGGCACCGAAGAACATCTGCTTGTCGAAGATATAGCCCGATTCCTGGTCCAGGCCGTTATTGGCGGCCTTGGCGGTGCTGTGGACGGCACCCCAGTCGGACATGACATAGCCCTTATAGCCCCAGTCGCCCTTCAGCACCGTGTTCAGGAGGAAGTCACTCTCGCAGGCATAATCGCCATTATAACGGTTATACGCGCACATCACGGAGCCGGGGTTCGACCGCTCCATGGCGATCTCAAAGGCCAGCAGGTCCGACATTCGCGCCCCCGCCTCATCAATATTGGCGGACAGCACGAAGCGGCCCGTCTCCTGCGCATTCAGGGCGTAATGCTTGATGGTGGAGACGATATTGTTGGATTGGATGCCGCTGATCTGTGCGCCGACCATGATGCCGGCCAGCAGCGGGTCTTCTGTCCCATATTCAAAATTGCGGCCATTGCGCGGTTCGCGCACCAGATTGACGCCGCCGGCCAGCATGATGTTGAAGCCCGACAGCCGGGCCTCCTTGCCGATCATGGCGCCACCCTGTCGGGCCAGGGCCGGGTTCCAGGTGGCGACCGTCGCGATGCCGGCGGGCAGGGAGGTGCGCTCGCGCATCGGTTCGGTCGAGTCCCGCTGGGTCGCCACGCCGACGCCGGCATCGGTCTGCCATTGCGCCGGGATGCCCAGCCGGTCGATGCCGGGGATATAGCCGGCCGAGCCCATGCGGATGCCGGCGGGCGGGACATAATTGCGCTCTTTGAACGGCGATCCGAAATAGCCGAAGACCAGCAGCTTCTTCTCCTCCACCGTCATTTCGCGCAGCAGCAGATCGGCGCGCGCATCGGCGGACAGGGAGCTGTCCATCCAGGGACGGGCGGTCGGGGCCGTGGTGGCGGTGGCCGGGGCCGCGCTTTCGACGGCCCGCGCGGTGCCAGCGGACAAAGCCGTGGCCAGCAGCAGGGTGGACATGAAGGCCCGCATCTTCCTGTTATTCATTGCCGTTTCTCTTTCGTCGTTATGGCACAGGCCGAGGATCGGGTGATCCAGCCTCCTCCCGCATCATACCAACCTCCCTTGATCGTGACCGATCAAGGGAGGTTTTGTGTTCCCTCAGGCGCCGGGCGCCGCCATCCGGCGGCTTGGCTAACGGCGCATGGGCGCCGGGCCGGCGGTCGCCGGCCTCCAAACCGCCAAGAGTCAAATTCTTGGCGGTTTGGCATCAGTTATTCATCTTTATAAGGGGACCGATCTGCGGCCAGCGCGCGTCGGTCCACAATCCCCCCAAAAGCTGTTCCCCCGGCATTGGTCGCGGGTGGTTTCAGACAGTATAGTAGCATCGGTGCGGCAGCGTACCAGTGAAAACGGACAACGTTGTCTGATTTCTGTCTGGTCGAGCGCTGCCAAAACACCTGCCCGGCGTGACATCCTGGCAACAATGGACAGGTTGGACGGATGGACAGGCCGGGGGCCGGCCGGGAAGCCTTTGAAATTCTGGGATTTGCGCGCCTGCGTTTCGCAGTCGCGGAAATTTTCAGTAAGGCCGCCGCGTACGGATTTTGTGTTTATATCCAGGACAGGCCATGTCTGCGCTGTCACTTTGTATGACAACGATGACATAATGCGCTTGACATCAAACCGGCCTGTCGTAAATTCAGAGCACTAAGGATGGGAGCGTGTGACGAAACACGCCAGATGGGTGGGGAAACAAACCGAGCGGCTAATTCAATAGCCCGATGGAAATTTTCAGACGCATGACGCCTTGAAACGGTGTTCTGCGAATGGACCCGCGCATTCAGGCGCCAAAAAGCACACGTAAAACTTTGCTCTGAGGGAGGATCTCTTGACAGGGATGCATTCAATGCTTGGTCGCGGCATGGCCGTGGCCCTGCTGGCAAGCGCGTCGCCGTTCGCGCTGGCGTCGACCGCCATGGCCCAGGCCGCACCGGCAGCCACCGATACGCTTGATGAAATCATTGTCACCGGCGTGCGCGCTTCGCAGCAGCGCTCGGTCGATGTCAAGCGCAACCAGACGGCCATCGTCGATGCCATCTCGTCCGAAGATATCGGCAAGCTGCCGGACGTGACCATCGCGGACAGCCTGCAGCGCGTCCCCGGCATCCAGATCCGCCGCGACGCCGGCGAAGGCTCCACGGTGAATGTCCGCGGCCTGCCGCAGGTCATCACCATGCTCAACGGCGAACAGTACCTGTCCGCCGGCAACCAGGGTGAAGCCAAGCCGAACCTGACCGACGTTCCGGCCCAGCTGATGAACGCCGTGGTGGTCTATAAGAGCACCGAGACCAAGAACGCCCTGTCCGGTATTTCCGGCACCATCGATCTGCGTACCCGCCGTCCGTCCGACATGCCCTACGGCTTCTCCGCCTCTGGCGCCGTGGAAGGCCAGACGGGCAAGGACACGAAGGAAAAGGATTACCTGGCCAACGGCCTGCTGGCCTATCGCGGTGACCGCATCGGCGTGCTGGTCTCTGCCGCCGGCAGCCAGTCCAATCTGGGCAACAACTATTCTGGTGTGGCACCGGGCCCCGGCGTCGGCGGTCTGTCGGGCAACAATGACTGGGGTGGCACGGCACCCAATCAGTTCATCTCGCCGCACGGCTTTGAAAGCTTCAAGAAGGAAACGGAGCGCGACCGTCTGTCCGTGTCCGGTGCGTTTGAAGCCGATCTGGGGGAAGGCTTCACCTTCCTGGCTGAAGGCTTCTATACCAAGATGGACGAGTATAACCGCGCTGCCGGTTTGAACATCTCCAACCGCTGGTCGGGCGACGCATTCGGCATCTGGACCAAGCCGACCGACAGCACGCCGGTCAGCGGCGGCAACTGGCTGGCCGTGGACGAGTATGACATTGACGCCTGGTGGGTGAACTCCTTCTCGGTCAACCGCGTCAACAAGTCCGAGTCCAAGAACTACAATGCCGAGCTGAAGTACGACAATGGCGGGCCGTTCAAGATGGAAGCCCGGGCCATGCGCTCGGATGCCGACCGTCTGTCGATGAATGGTCAGGCCCAGGGCGATCTGTCGAACTGGAAGTATGCGCCGGGCCGCTTCACGCTGTTCCGTGACGCTGCCGACCGCACTCGCGGCACTTTCTACCCGGCTTCCATCGCGTCGACCTTCCCCGCCTCGCGCTATACCAACAATGTCGTTGGTAGCCTGGGTGGCCGTTATGTCGATCCGAACCCGATGGGCTATGGCCAGAACCCGCAGCTGCATTACGACATCTCCGGCAACAGCCCGGTCTGGTCGGGTTTTGACCGCGTCATTTCCGGTGGCCTGGGCGCTGGCAAGACGCTGACCGACTACATGGCCAACAAGGACAGCTACGCCATCGGTGCCTTCTCGTCGGAAGGCAATAACGAGGCGAAGTCGGACCTGAACGTCTATCGCATCGACACGCATTATGATTTCGAGGAGCCGCTGGGCGGTTTCCTCAACAAGATCGATGTGGGTATCCGCCGCGCTGATCGTTCCGTGTCGATCGAACAGTTCCATCTGTTCTCCACCTTCTACCAGGGCAAGGGCGTGAACGCCGCTGGCCGGCCTAACACCACGGGCTGCTCGGCCCAGTGGAAGGCCATCGACGTCGTCATGAACCAGAACCAGTGCCAGGCCGGCGAATTCGTTCGCGACCCGGTCACGGGCCAGCAGGTGTTCCAGGGTTACACGGTGAACGCCCCGACCCGCCTCGACACGTATAATAACGTGATCTGGGTGAACGATATGGGCTCCATCACGAAGGGCATCCCCGGCTTCTGGGCCATTGATCCGCGTGACTTCGATGATCCGGAGGCCTTCCACAAGAAGGTGTTCGGTGGTGCCGACCGCGCCATCATCCCCGGCCAGTCCTATGCCGTCGATCTGACGGAAGATAGCGGCTACCTGAACACCACGTTCGAATATGGTCGCCTGTCCGGTACCGCCGGCCTGAAGATCATCCGTACCGAGCTGCAGGTCCGCCAGAACATCACCGGCGACACCCTGAACTATGGCGACACGAACATCGATGCCGGTGACGTTGTTTCCAAGCGCAGCTACTACGACTATCTGCCGGCGTTGAACGCGTCGTATGACGTCACCGACGATCTGCGTCTGCGCTTCAGCTACAGCAAGACGATGCAGCCGCTGGACCTGCTGAAGTATGGCGGCGCCCTGAAGATCAACACCGCTGATGATCCGGGTCTGGGTATCCGCGTGGTGACCAGCGCCGAGGCCAATGGTAATCCTGAACTGGATCCGTGGCGTGCGGATAACTGGGACGCGGCCATCGAATATTATATCGGCGACGCCAGCATGCTGAATCTGGCCGTCTTCCGGATGAATATCGAAAGCTATGTCGTTACCCGCACCACCGCCGACGGTCGCTACCCTGACCAGGATGGCGTCATCCGCCGCACGGTCAATGTGACCCGTCCGCAGCAGGGTGAAGGCGGCCGCGTTGAAGGTGTTGAAGTCGGTGCCAAGCTGTCCTTCAAGGACTTCCTGGACAATGACAGCTTCATCTCCAACTTCGGTGTCGATACCAACTACACCTACTCGCCCTCCGAACAGACCCTCTCGTCGGGCAAGAAGCTGGCCTTTGCCGACAATTCCAAGCATCAGTACAACCTGATCGGCTGGTACCAGGACGATAATTTCCAGGCCCGCGTTGCGTACAACTTCCGCAGCAAGCGTCTGGAAAATACCTTCAAGGACTTCCCCGTCTATCAGGACACCACGCAGTTCGTTGACGTGAACCTGAGCTATAACATCAACGAAAAGATCACGGTTTACGCCAACGGTTCCAACATCACCGGCGAGATCGAGGATTACTTCGTGGAGTTCGCACCGGGCACCAGCCAGTATGCCTGGCAGAACGAGTATGAAAGCCGCTACACCGTCGGTGTCCGCTTCAAGTGGTAATCACGCTGTAGGTTGAGTATGGGGGCGCCGCCGGGACGTGATCCACGTCAAGGCGGCGCCCTTTTTTCTTTGTCATTCACCTGTACAATCCCCACAGATTTGCCTGGAAGAATGAAGATGCCCAGCGATAACCGTATCCGTGACCTGGTCATTGTCGGCGGCGGTACGGCCGGCTGGATGACGGCGGCGTCGTTGGCCAATCATTTCCAGGGATCGGGGTTGAAGATCACCCTGATCGAAAGCTCCGCCATCGGTACCATCGGGGTGGGGGAGGCGACGATCCCCACCATCCGCCGCTTCTATCAGTCCTTGGGTCTGCGCGATCTGGATGTGCTGAAGGCCACGCATGGGACGGTGAAGCTGGGCATTCGGTTTGATGGCTGGCTGAACAAGGACAGCAGCTTCATCCATCCGTTCGGCGTCTATGGCCAGGATCTCCGCGACATTCCCTTCCACCAATATTGGCTGCGTCTGCGCGCCGCTGGTGAGAAGGTGGACTTAGGCGATTATTCGCTGGCGGTCGCCCTGGCGCGCGGCGGACGGTTTACGACCCCGTCGCCCAACCCGCCCTCCACCCTTTCGGTCTTTGACTGGGCCCTGCATTTCGATGCCGGTCTGTTTGCGCAATTGATGCGCCAAACGGCCGAAAAGCTGAGTGTACGCCGCATCGACGCCAAGATTGAGAAGGTGGAACTGAACCCGGAGAATGGCCACATCGCAGGGCTGCTGCTGGATAGCGGCACCACGGTCACGGGTGACCTGTTTGTCGATTGCTCCGGCTTTCAAGGGTTGCTGATCGAGGGGGCGATGCAGACGGGGTATGAGGATTGGGGCCAGTGGCTGCTCTGTGACCGCGCGCTGGCGGCCCAGGGTTATGCCATCACGCCGCCGCCACCCTTCACCCGCGTGACGGCGCATAATGCCGGCTGGCGCTGGACCATCCCACTTCAGCACCGGACCGGTCACGGTTATGTCTATTCCAGCCGGCATATCAGCGACGACGAGGCGGAGGCGGAACTGCTATCCGCCGTGGGGGGCGATCTGAAGATGGCGCCGCGCCGCATCACCTTCACGCCGGGCCGTCGCCGCCAAGCCTGGAAGGGCAATTGCGTTTCCATCGGCCTGTCGTCGGGGTTCCTGGAGCCGCTGGAAAGCACCTCCATCGCCCTAATCGAGACAGGGATCGACAAGCTGAAACAGCTGTTTCCGCAGCGGGACATCGATCCTTTACTGGTTGATGAATATAATGACTGGAGCCGGCGCGAGATGGAGCGGGTGCGCGACTTCATCATCCTGCATTACTGGCTGAACCGGCGCGAGGATACCGCCTTCTGGCGCGATTGCCGGGCCATCGACCTACCCGACACGCTGACCCGCAAGGTGGAGATGTGGAAACGGCGGGGGCACATGGTCCGCTACCGTTGGGAGATGTTCCAGCCGGCCAGCTGGCTTGCCATCTATGCCGGGTTTGATTTCCTGCCCGATGGCTATGACCCGGCCCTGGACGGGTTTGATCTGCCCAGCCTGTCACGCGGGCTGGCCGGCATGCGCAAGGCCATCGCCGATACGGTGGCCGACTGCCCCACGCATCAGGAATTTATCGACCGGTACGCCAAGGTCGTTGTCTAAACAAGAAATCGGACAAGAGGGAACGCCATGAAGCCGTTGAACAGGATCGTCATCGCCGGGGGCGGCACGGCCGGCTGGATCACCGCCGCCATGCTGTCCTTCATGACGAAGGGCACCGGTACCGCTGTCGAGCTGGTGGAATCCGATGAGATTGGCACCATCGGCGTGGGTGAGAGTACCATTCCGCCCTTCGTGGTTCTGCTGCGCAGCCTGGGCATCGACGAGCAGGATTTCATCAAATCGACAAATGCCAGCTTCAAGCTGGCCATCCGGTTCGAGGATTGGTTCAAAAAGAACCAGCATTATTATCACCCGTTCGGCACGCTGGGCGGTTTGATCGATAATCACGAATTCTATCAATGCTGGCTGCGGGCTAAGGCGGCGGGCCATCCGTCGGAATTGCAGGACTTCGCGGCGGCCACGGTGATGGCCGATCAGATGAAGTTCCTGCTGCCCTTCAAGGCGCCGCGCACCATGATTGCGTCTGCATCCTATGCGCTGCATGTCGATGCCAAGCGCGTGGCGCAATATCTGCGCCGCTATGCCGAAGAACGCAGCGTGACGCGCACAGAGGGGCGCATCAACCGGGTGCGCACCCATCCCGACGGGTCCATCGCCGGGCTGGACCTGGCCAATGGCAAGGTGGTGGATGGCGATTTCTTCATTGATTGTACCGGCTTCCGCGCCCTGCTGATCGGGCAGACTTTGGGCGTGGGCTATGTCAGCTGGGCGGACGAGTTGCTGTGCGACCGGGCCGTGGCGGTGCAGACGGAGAATACCGAGGATGATGCCGATGTGCATCCCTATACGCTGAGCCAGGCGCAAGATTGCGGCTGGCGCTGGCGCATCCCGCTGCAACACCGGGCCGGCAATGGCTATGTCTATTCCAGCCGTTTCCTGTCGGATGATGAGGCGGTGGCGACCCTGATGCGTCAGGTGAAGGGCCGGCCCCTGATCGAGCCGAATGTCATCCCCTTCAAGACCGGCATGCGGGCCCGGATGTGGGAAAAGAACTGCGTCGCGCTGGGGCTGGCCGCCGGCTTCATTGAGCCGCTGGAATCAACGGCCATCCATCTGGTCTATCGTGCCGTCGATTACCTGTTCCGCTTCTTCCCCGATGCCGGGTGCGACCCGTCCTTGCAGGCGGAATTCAACCGACGCGTGGCGGCGGAATATGAGGAGGTGCGCGATTTCATCGTGCTGCATTACTGCACGACGCAGCGCGACGACACGCCCTTCTGGCGCGCGGCCCAGCGCACGCCGATCCCGGCCAGCTTGCGCGCCCGCATGGACCTGTTCAAGGCGACCGGTATCCTGCGCCAGGGGCTGGAGGAACTGTTCGGGGCCGCCAGCTGGCAGTCGGTCTATGAGGGGATGGGTGTACGACCGGCGCGGTATCAGCCGTTCGTCGATAAGCTGCCCATGAGCGTGATCAATGAAACGCTGGACCGTTCGGCCCCGCTGCTGAAGGCACAAGTTGCGGGCCTGCCGCACCATGCCCAGTTCCTGCGCGATCATTGCCGGGCGGAACGGGATTTTTGAGGGCTCACCGACTTCGGCCCCTGTTGCCTTCGCCGGGGAGGCAATTTATGTATTTCAATGGGTTAGCAAAAACCACACCTTGAATCTCAACAGACCCTAATCTTAGCTCACCGCCGGGCCGGCGGGGCGGTGGACCGGCGGATGACGACATGGTGGGGCAGCACGCGGTGGGCCACGGGGGCGGCCTCTCCGGGTTGCCTTTTCCGTGTCAGGATATTCATGAGGATTTCCGCCGCGGCGTCGGCCAACTCCTGAATGGGCTGTTTGACCGTGGTCAGGGGCGGCCAGACCATTTCGGCCAGTTCGATGTCATCGAAGCCGACCACCGACAGGTCGCCCGGCAGCGACAGGCCCCGGTCATGGGCCACCGACAGGACGGCGGCGGCCATTTCATCGTTGGACGCCACAATGGCCGTCGGCGGTTCGGCCAGTGACAGCAGGCGGCGGGCGCAGGGCAGGGCGGAACGGTAGGTGAAGCCGCCCTGTTCAATGATCTCCGGATCCGGTTCCAGCCCATATTCGCGCAGGGCGTCGCAATAGCCGGAATAGCGCAGGCGCGTGCCGGCATGATGTTCCGGCCCCTTGATGAAGCCGATACGTCGGTGCCCAAAGGCCAGCAGATGCATGGTCAGATCATTGCTGGCCGCCCGTTCATCGATCCGCACCGAGGAGCCGCCATCGCGCTCATGCTGCGGCGTGACACGGACATAGGGGATGTTGGCGCGTTCGATGACGCCGATGACAGTGTCATTGTCGGTGACGGGGGCGGTCAGGACCACGGCATCCAGGTTCAGCTGATTGACCAGCTTGCTGACGCGGTCCTCTACATCGTCGCCGCGATAATCAATTTCCTCAATCAGCAGATGATAGCCCTGGTCACGGAACCGGGTCAGCAGGCCCATCTGGATCTGGCCGGTGTAGGGACCGCCGGGGTCACCATAGACATGGGCGATCAGATAGGATTTGTCGCCCTTCAGGCTCTGTGCCGACTTGTTGGGCTGGAACTGCAATTCCGCCATCACCCGCTGCACACGCTCACGCGTTTCCGCGCTGACATAGCGTTCATTATTCATGACGCGGGAAACGGTCTTGATCGACGCGCCGGCGGCGCGGGCCACATCAATGATCGTCGGCTTGCGATCTGCCACGATGGAACACCTGTGCATGAAGGCGGCCAGAGGTCGGCGACCCGGCCCCCAAATTTCACGGAAACCAGCCGCTTGGCAAGCATCAGATAACGATGTCAGGTTTTCGGCACGGACGCTTGGGCGTCAGCACTGGGGCCTTTCGGTGTTGAGAAATGACAAAACCCCCGGACAGTTGCCAATCCGGGGGTTTCCCCTGTCAAGACCTGTAGTGCGGCATCAGAACGGGCTGATGGCTTCCAGCACCTGCTGACCCCAGCGCGGGGCCTGAACATCGGTGATGTGGCCACGGCCGCCGTAGGAGATGCGGGCCTCCGCGATCTTCTCGTAAGAGATGGTGTTGGCGGACGTGATGTCCTCCGGCCGGATGATGCCGGTCAGGGTCAGTTCGCGGACCTCGTTATTGACGCGGACCTCCTGCTTGCCCTGGACCACCATGTTGCCATTGGGCAGGACCTGCACGATCAGGGCGGCCACCTGCATGTTGATCTGCTCCTGGCGCTGGATCTGGCCGGTACCGTTGCTGTTGGAGGTTCCAGACGCGCTGATCAGGCTGCCGGGATCGACGGCGTTGGGCAGAATGCGGTCGGCCTGCGATTCCAGCCCGAACAGGTTGGGGATGCCCATGGTGTCGCTGCCATCGCGCGCCCGGGTGGTGTTGTTCTGAAGCTGTGCCCGGTCGTTGATCTGGATATCGACGGTCATGATGTCGCCGACGCGGGCCGCGCGCTGATCCTTGAAGAAGGCGCGGGCACCAGCACGCCACAGGGAGTTGGCCTGACGGTCCTGCACCGGCGCTTCCGGCATCGGCAGGCGCACGGGGCGGTAGTTCGGGTCACGCGAGGGATCGTCGATACCCGACAGGGCCGGGGTCTGCCCGACCGCCGCCAGCTTGTCCGTGACGCAACCGGTCAGCGGCAGAACGGCGAGCGACAGCATCAGGACGGTGCGGATGGAGCGGCGGGCGGTCAGGGTACGGGCGGACATTTCGGTTCTCCTTACCGGGCCGCCTTCTTCGACGCGCCCGACACATGGCTGACAGGGGTGGTAACCGGGCCGGAGGGGCGGACGGCCACCAGATTGGGCCCCGTCACCACGGCGTCGATCACTCTGCTGGAGGACGTATTCACAATCCGTACCAACTCACCCTGCGCGCCATCGGAAAGGGCCTTTCCCGATGCGGTCAGCGTCATTGTTTCGCTCTGAAGCAGGATGGTGACCGCTGCACCCTTGGCCACGACCACCGGTTCGCGCACGTCACGGACAAAGACAGCCTGGTTCGGCGGGACAGCGCGGCGAACCGTTTTCCCAATCATTTCAGATACATCGGAGACAACACCGGCCTGCACGCGGTCACGCGGCTGACGAACCCAGGTAATGTCCGCCTCGGCTATCAGCTCTCCCTGCGCCAAGCGGCGCGACAGCACGGGCAGTTCCACCATGTCGATGGCGCGTGCCCCAACCTGCTGCCGCGTCAGTTCCGGGCCGGTGGCCGGCGCCACGATATCGGCGGTCAGGCGGCCGCGCTGGGCGTCATAGGCAAGATTTTCCACGCGCACCGTGGCGTCATTGCCGACCGGCAGGAAAAAACTGAGCGTGCGGTTATCCAGCAGCACATCCACACCATCGCCGGCCCCGGCATCGCGCAGTGCCTGACGCAGGCTGTCGACGATGGTTACGTTCGTCACCTGCACGGAGGCGCGTTCCACCACGATCCGGTCCGCCCCGCCGGTGGCGCGCCAGTCGATGCCGCTGGCAGCCGCGATGCGGGACAGGGCGGGCGCATCCAGGTTGGCGCGACGGCCCGGTTCCGGTGCCGTCAGCACGGGGCGCACCGCCAGGTCCGGGGCCAGCCCGTCGAACAGGTCACCCAGCAGAATTTGCCCATCGGCCACGGTCGCGGCCGGCTTCAGCGTGGCGGCCTGGACGGCGGTGCCGGACAGCAGGACGGCGGCGAGCATCAGGGCGGCGAAGCGGGTCATGGCGAAGGCTCCAGAGGCAAGGTGGGCAGAAATGACCTAGTCGAGCCGTCAGGCTCCGGCGGCGACCGCCGCCGCGGCACCGCGTGGTGCCGTGAAGCCAAGCCGCGGATGCGGCGCCGGCGCTTGAGGCAACTAAACCTAATCAGCGCAGCTGGCTGACCGACTGCATCATCTGGTCCGTGGTGGAGATGACGCGGGAGTTCATTTCATAGGCGCGCTGGGCGGTGATCAGCTGGGTGATTTCGGCCACGATGTTGACGTTGGAGGTCTCCAGCGCGCCCTGCATGATGCGACCGAAGCCCGGGCCGCCCGGCGGGCCTTCGATGGCGGCGCCCGAGGCCGGGGTTTCCAGCAGCAGGTTGTCGCCGATGGCTTCCAGGCCGGCGGTGTTGGGGAAGGTGGCCAGCTGGATCTGGCCGACATTCTGCGGCTCGATCTGGCCGTCGATCTTGGCCAGAACCTCGCCATTGGGGTTCACGGTGATGTCGATGGTATTCTGCGGCACCACGATGCCCGGCAGAACCTGATAGCCATCAGCCGTCACGACCGTGCCTTCGGCGTTCAGCTGCAAGGAACCGGCGCGGGTATAGGCCGTTTCGCCGTTCGGCAGCTGCACCTGGAAGTAACCCTGGCCGTTGATGGCGAGGTCCAGCGTGTTGCCAGTCGGGTTGATATTGCCCTGCTCGTTGATGCGGTAGATGGCGGCGGCCTTCACGCCCAGACCCACCTGGATACCGGACGGGACGATGGTGCCGGCATCAGACGAGGTGGAGCCCACGCGGCGCTGGTTCTGGTACAGCAGGTCCTGGAATTCGGCCCGCTGACGCTTGTAACCGGTCGTCGTCATGTTGGCGATGTTGTTGGAGATGGTTTCGACGTTCAGCTGCTGGGCCAGCATGCCGGTGGAACCAATGGAGAGGCTGCGCATGGTTTCAATCCTTCTTGCTGGCTTGATTACTGAACGCGGGCGAGCTTGCCGATGGCGCCGCGGATACGTTCATGTTCGGTATCGATCATCTTCTGAACGCTCTGGTAGGTGCGCAGGACATCGATCATCTGCGTCATTTCCACCACGCTCTGAACATTGCTGCCTTCAACGGCGCCCTGGGTGATCTGGGGCTGCTCGACGGCAATTTCTTCCTGGTTGGCTTCATAGAGACCGCCGCCCAGTTCCATCATCCGCTGTTCGTTGGCGAAGGTCACAACCTTCATCTGACCCAACTGGCCCTGCTCGGTGGAGACAGCACCGTTGCCGGCGATGTGGATCTGAGTGGCGTTAGCCGGGATGACGATGCGCTGATTGTTGGTGTCCAGCACCGGCAGGCCGGAGCGGTCCACGATCTCGCGGTCGGTGTTCAGCTGGAAGGCGCCACCACGGGTGTAGCGATTGCCGGTCAGCGTTTCGACAGCGAAATAACCGTCACTGCGCAAGGCGACATCGAGTTCGTTGTTGGTCACGGTGATGGGGCCGGCGTCAACATTGCGCTGCAGACCGAAATCCTGCACGAAGCTCATCCGATCGCCCTGGCGGTCGGGGCGCTCCATATATTCCAGGAACAGCATGCGCTGCGACTTGAAGCCGGTGGTGTTCATGTTCGCGATGTTATTCGACACCACGTCCAACTGCCGGCGCAGGGCTTCCTGGCGGGACAGGGTGATGTAGAGTGAATTTTCCATCGCTCGAATTCCTCATGCTGGCCAGGGGCCGTTGCTTGCCAGGATTAAAAGCAAGTGGCGTGCCAAGTGTGGGGAAGTGGCGGAAATCCGCCCTTTTCGATTGCGCCGGGAAAGGGGGCGGCAAATAATGCCGGGATCATGATCCTGCCCGATATCCTGGCCCCCGGCCTTCACCTGATCTTCTGTGGAACGGCCCCGTCGCGCGTGTCCGCCGCCAAGGGCGCCTACTATGCTAATCCCGGCAACGCCTTCTGGCCGACGCTGGCGCGTATCGGTCTGGTGCCGGACGGGTGGCGGGCCGCTGATTTTGTGCGCATGAACGAACTGGGTCTGGGCCTGACCGACCTGAACAAGGTGGAGATCGGCAATGATGTCGATCTGACGCTGGACGGGTTCGACATTCCGGGCTTCCAGGCCAAGATGCGACAGTACCGCCCGGCGGCCATCGCCTTTACCAGCAAGAACGGGGCGCGCCTGTTCGCCGGGCCTAAGGCTGTGATCCCCTGGGGGCGGCAGCCGGCGGATTGGGAGGGGATCGCCCTGTTCGTGCTGCCCTCGCCCTCGGGACAGGCGCGGGCCAGCTTTGACCTTGGGCCTTGGCAGGAGGCGGCGGCGTTTGTGGAGGCGCGGCGGGGTTTGGCCGCGACGGGCATTGGCTGAAACCTTTTCCGCGTGCTAGAATCCGTCCACCACGTCGCTTTCAGGGAAGATGGACATGCCCGATCAGGACGATATCGATGCCATGTTCGGCGAAATGGCCAGCGGCGGTTCCGTCCGCTCGCTTCCCGAACAGCAGGAAATCTCCGCCGTGTACGACACGGAGGTGGAGATGAGTGTCGTGCTGGGCACCTCCAACATCCGCGTGCGCGACCTGCTGAAGCTCGGCCGTGGCGCCATCGTGGAACTGGACCGCAAGATCGATGATCTGTCCGACATCGTTGTCTCTGGCCGCATGGTGGCGCGGGGCGAGGTGACGATTGTCGAGGACAAGATCGCCGTCACCTTCCGCGAATTCGCGCGCATCAATAACTGACGGGGCCGTCGGCGCCCCTTGCCAAAACCTGCGCGTCTGTTATGTTCATGATATGTTCCAATCATGAACGGGCGGATGGCCGTGGATGTTCTGGCTCCACAGGCGTTGAAGGGCAGGGCGGCGGTCAGCAACCAGGGTTCCCGGTTCGACCGGGAACAACGGGTGCGGGTTGATGATGGCTGGGGCTGCGATGGTGGGCTGCCGGAAAAGGTGCGGACCATCGTCATGGCCGACAATGCGCGCAGCATCATCAGCCGCAATGACAGCCCCGATGTGCCGTTTGAAAGCTCCATCAACCCGTATCGCGGGTGTGAGCATGGCTGTGTTTACTGCTTTGCCCGGCCCACCCATGCCTGTCTGGGCCTGTCGCCGGGGTTGGATTTTGAAACAAGGCTGTTTGCCAAGCGGGATGCGGCGGCGCTGCTGGCCCGTGAATTGCGCTCGCGCTCCTATGTCTGCAAACCGCTGGCGCTGGGCGCCAATACCGATCCCTATCAGCCGGTGGAGCGGGAGGAGGGGATCACGCGGGACATCCTGAGCGTCTGTCGTGATTTCAACCAGCCGGTCAGCATCATCACCAAGTCGGCCAATGTCCTGCGCGACCTGGACATCCTGGCGCCCATGGCGGCCCAGGGCTTGGCGCGGGTGGCCATGTCCATCACGACGTTGGACCGCGATCTGGCCCGGACCATGGAACCGCGCGCCAGCACGCCGCCCAAACGGCTGGAGGCCGTGCGGGCGCTGTCGGGCGCGGGGGTGCCGGTGGCGGTACTGACCAGCCCCATGATCCCCGCCCTGAACGACCATGAGATGGAGGCAATCCTGGAGGCAGCGGCCGACGCCGGGGCGACAGCCGCCAGCTATATCCTGCTGCGCCTGCCGCTGGAGATTGCCGACCTGTTTGGGGAATGGCTGCGCGAACATTATCCTGACCGGGCGGAACGGGTGCTGTCGCTGGTCCGGCAGACGCGCGACGGGGGCCTGTACCGATCCGACTTCGCGACCCGCATGAAGGGGACGGGGGCCTATGCCGACCTGCTGCGCAGCCGGTTCCGTTTGGCCATCAAGCGGCTGGGCCTGGACCGCCGGAGTTGGGGCATGGATTGTTCGCGCTTCAAGGTGCCGGACGCGCCGGTCAAGCAGCTGAGTCTGTTTTAAAGCTGTTTCCAGTCACCCGATAACAGCTTTAAGGGCGAAGATGGTCGAAATAGCGGGCGGCCTGATCCGCAGTCAGTTCCTGCTTCAGATCCCAATGTTCCTGGATCAGCCCGTCCTGCCAGCGGAAGATATCCATCACGGCGGCCCGGATATCGGGACCCACCCGGACATCCAGCATCACGATGGACAGCGCGCCCTGGGTGATGGTGCTGACAGGGGTGACCGTGAAATGCGGGCGGGCGAACATGGGGTCCAGAACGGCAATCGCGGCGTCGCGGCCCTGGGCCATGCCGTTGCTGTGCTGGATGTAATCCACGGCGACAAAGCGTTCAAAGGCCGCGCGGACTTTCTTCTGACGATAGAACAGGGAACAGAAATTCTCCAAAGCCGCCGGGGCGGTGGCTTGCGCGGCCCCGCTCGCCGCCCATGGCAGGATACCGGCCAGGCCCAGAAACTGTTTGCGGTCCAGCATGGCCTTAGATCCGGCCTTGGCGCAGCATCGTCACCGCACTGTCACAGGCCCGCGCCGTCATGGCCATGTAGGTCAGCGACGGGTTCTGACAGGCCGAAGACGACATGGCGGCCCCATCGGTGACAAAGACGTTGGGCACGTCATGCAGCTGGTTCCAGCGGTTGGTGACCGACAGGCGTGGATCATGCCCCATCATGGCCCCGCCCATTTCATGAATGGCGCTGCCGCCCACGCCGGGACGGTTCAAGGACATGATCACCCGACCCCCCGCCGCATTCAGCATGGCGCTGGCTTCCTTTCCGGCATCAGTCAGGGCCTTGTGTTCATTCTCACCATGGCTGAAATCGACCTGCAGCAAGGGCGCGCCGAACGGGTCCACCTTCACCGGGTCCAGGCGCAAACGGTTCGTCTCGCGCGGCAGGCTTTCGGCGAAGGTGACCAGAACCATGCGCCAGGGTCCCTCATGGCGCAGCTTCTCCTTAAAGCCGGCGCCAATACCGGCCTCCCGCTTGCCGCGTGTCCAGGTGCTGCGCAGCGCGCCGCCCTGGAAACTGTAGCCGCGAACGAAATCGCCCTCCGGCTGGTGCCCTAGATTTCGGAAGCGGGGAATGACAATGCCGGTCGGCCGGTTGCCGAAAGTTGTGCGGTCCTGGAAACTGTCGAACAGGGCGATGGCCCCCACCGTGCTGGCATGGTCCATGATATGGGTGCCCAACCGACCGCTGCTGTTACCCAGCCCGTGGGGGAACGCGTCGGAGCGGGAGCGCAGCAGCACATGGTTGGTGTTAAACGCCCCGGCATTCATGAAAATGATGCGGGCGGTGTAACGCCGCCGCTCCCCCGTCTTGACAATCAACACCGACACGCCGCTGGCGCGCTTGGTCTTAGCGTCATAATCAACGGCTTCCACGACCGTATCGGTGATCAGGGTCAGGTTGCCTGTGGCCTGCGCCGCCGGCAGGGTGGAGCTTTGCGTGCTGAAATAGGCGCCATAGGAACAGCCCCGCTGACAGATCATGCGGTTCTGACAGGCGCTGCGGCCCTCTTTTTCCTGGGTCAGATTGGCCGTGCGTCCGATGGTCAGGCGGCGGTCGGGCCATTGCGTCTCAATCGCGGCCTTGGCATGCTTTTCCAGGACGTTCAGCGCCATGGGCGGCTGGAACACGCCATCGGGCAGGGAGGAGAGGCCCTCTGCCTGACCTGACACGCCGATGAACCGTTCGACGTGATCGTACCAGGGCTTCAGGTCGGCATAGCGGATGGGCCAGTCGACGCCATGCCCGTCCTTCTTGTTGGCCCCGAAATCATGGTCGCTCATCCGATAGGATTGGCGACCCCAGGTTAGTGAGCGGCCCCCCAGCTGATAGCTACGCCACCAGTTGAATTCCGTGCCTTCGGCCACGGAATAGGGGTTTTCGCGGTCATTGACGAAATGGTTCTGGGTATATTCCGTGAAATGCCGGTTCTTGGCCTGTACGGCGAAATCGGTCGCATAAAGCTGTGGGTCGCCGACGCCGCGGAACGGCATGTCCCATGGGGTTTTCATCTCGGTGACATAGTCGCTGCCATGTTCGATATGACGGCCGCGTTCAACCATCAGGACCTTCAGGCCCTTTTCGGTCAGTTCCTTGGCCGCCCAGCCGCCGGTGATGCCGGAGCCAACGACGATGGCGTCGAAATCTGTACTCATCCGAATTCCACCGCTGTCCAGTCGCTTGACCAGGCCCGATCCTGCGGGCCGACGGGAATGTCCGGGTCAAAACGGCCCGGCACCAGTTCAAACCGCAGCTCCTGGCTGCCCCCGATCTCCGACGTGTAGTATCCCGTCAGGATCAGGCCCTTCAGGGTGCGCCAGGGTGATTTCTCAGCGCCCTTGGCATAGGCGCCCGCATCCAGGTCGGTCAGCGCCTTCACCTGATCGTCCGGCTTTGCCGACAAGAACTTGCCGCCGGTTTTCAGGTCCAGCTCAAACCCCAGCCAGTCCAGCAGACCCGCCCCCATAGGGCCCTTGCCGCCTGTGAACATTGTATCGGCGACGGGGGCATTGGCGCGGGCGATGCCAGACGCAATGGCCAGGCTGACAAAAGCCGGCACCCCCGCCTTCACGGCGCCGGGCGTATCGGTATCGGGGATCGTCAGGTCGCAGATCCGGTTCAGCAATTGCTGAACACGCGGCGGCAGGTCCGGCGTGGCCCCTGCCGCGACCTGCGCCCAGAGGGTTGCCGGGGTCAGGCCCATGCCAGCCAATGCCAGCCCGCCGCGCAGCAGGCTGCGGCGGCTTCCACCGGTTTGGGTATCGAAGCTGTGCATTCAGCATCTCCCGTTCATCAGTTCCGCCGCATTAGAATAGGCCAAGCCGACCGCCCCCGGGACTGGCGGGGCAAGATTTCACATCGCCGCATCATGGAGAAGGGGCCGCTGGCACCTGCGGCCCCGTCACACAGCATCAGAACCGGTAGGTTCCCTGCACGCCGAAGGTGCGCGGCGGGCCATAGATGGCATTGTAGATCAAGGCGCCGGCAGCGGTATTGTAGTTCGCAAACGTCAGCGGCTGCTTATCCTCCAGATTGCGGACATAGGCCTGGACCGTGTAGTTGCCGTCGGCGGAATTATATTCAAACGACATGTCGGTCATCATGATGCCCTTCTGTCGCATGCCGGCCCAATTTACGACCGACAGGTAATGCGTGCCCTTGTATCGGGTGAAAGCCGACGCCACAAAATTGGCCCCGTCGCCCAGGTCGAGCGTGTGGCTGTAGCCAGCCGACAGGGTCCATTTCGGGGCCTGCGGCGGACGGCTGCCCGCCAGATCAAACGGCTGGATACCGGCAGCCACAGGGTCGCTGTCATTGATGGGGCTACCATTCACACCGGCCAGCGAGGTGGTGAAGCGCTTCACCTTGGCGTCGATATAGTTGACCGTGAAGGACAGTTCGTCATTGTCAGTCAGCAGCAGGCTGGTGTCGGTTTCAATGCCCCAGACGCGCGACTTGCCAGCATTCAGGGTACGGTTACCGATGGCATTGTCCACGAATACCTGAATCTGCTGATCCTTATAATCATAGTAGAAGGCCGAGGCGTTGAACTGCACGCGGCCACCATTGAAACGGTTCTTGGTGCCGATTTCATAGGCGGTCAGCTTTTCCGGATCATAGTCGCCGACGCTGTCGAAACCGCCGCTCTTATAGCCTGTGCTGATCTTGCCATAGACGAGGCGGTCACGCTCCGGCTTCCAGTCCAGGCCAACGTTCCAGGTGATCTGGTCAGAGGTCGAGGACGGGGTCAGGATGCTGGCCCCGGCAGAGCCGAAGGCCGGTGGTGTCGTGCCTTCGCCCCGGCCAAAGCGCGCCCCGTAATTGTAGAAAGTGGCGCTTTTCTTATCGTCAGTATAGCGCACGCCCGCCGTGGCCGTCAGTTCCGGGCCGGCGATGGGCATCGTCACCTGACCAAAGGCGGCCTTGGACTTGGACGAAATGTCCGGGCGATAGAAATAGTTCAGAAAGGCGCGCGGCAGGTTCAGATAAAGCCCGCGCGACAGGTCCACGCTTTCATCAAAGTAGAAGCCGCCGACCTGATAGAACAGGCCATTGTCCAAGGTGTTGGACAGGCGCAGTTCATGGCTCTGCGTTTCGGAATCAAGCTTGTTGTTATAGAAGGTGAAGGTGGCGGGCAGATAGCCGTTCAGCGGCAGGCGGCTGTTGGTTTCATTGTCGCGGAAACCGGCAATATAGGCCAGGGTACCGATCTCGAAATCCGCCTCAATGCGACCGCGCACGGCATATTGATCGCTGATGAAGTTGCCCAGATCGCCCAGCGAGAAATTCTTTGTGTTGATGCCGCTGAAGGTCAGGTTGGACGGGATGCCATTATTTTCCACCACTGTGGTGGAGGGGATGGCATCGACGATACCCGCGGCATAGGCCTGATTGGTCAGGACACCGTTCTGGGCGACCAGAATACCGAACTGCGACGGGGGCAACTGATCGACACTGACATATTCGCCGGCGATATAGGCGCGGACATTCTCCGTCGGCTCCCAACCCACAGACAGGCGGGCCGCATCGACATTCTGGTTCTCGCCGCGACCGACCGCGCCATGCTTGCGATAGCCATCATGGTCCTGATGCATGCCGGAGACGCGCACCGCTACACTCTTGCCAACCGGTACGTTGACAGCGGCCTCGGCCCGCTTCGCGTCGAAATTGCCGTAGCCGAGCGTGACATAACCGGCCAGTTTCTCCGTCACCGGTTTGGCAGCGATGATGTTGATGGCGCCGGCGGTGGCATTGCGGCCATAGAGCGTGCCCTGCGGCCCGCGCAGCACCTCAATCCGCTCCAGGTCGAAGAAGCTGGCATTCAGGGCGACCGGGCGATTGATATATTCACCATCGATGCCGATGGTCAGGGCCGGATCGGAGGCTTCGGAAATATCCTGGCTGGACACGCCGCGCACGGCCACCTTCATGAAGATGGTGTCGTTGGTGATGTTCAGATCCGGCGCCACGCGCGTCAGGCCGTTCACATCCGACACGCCCGACTTGATCAGATCGTCGCCGGTGAAGGCGCGGATGGCAATGGGCGTATCCTGGATATTGGTCGCGCGCTTGGTCGCGGTCACCACGATTTCTTCTAATGTGCTCGCCACAGCCGTATCGGTCTGAGCGACGGCGGAACCGGCATGCAAAGCGGTGGCCCCTGCGGCAAGCAGGAGCATCGAACGGATGCGCATTGTTTTTCCTCCCGATGAGGCCGGCGGGTTATGCCGGCCAGGCTCTGGGTTCATTTATAAAACTAGAACCCTAATTCTGAAAACTATGTAATCGCAGGATCGTTCGGACGTCAAGCCATTCTGTGAGGGATTCTGCGACAACCGTATGCGGGAGGGTGGGCACGGGCTTGATCAGGGTTTTTCCGCTAGCGTCACGGGGGCGCGGAGCCTATGATAAATCGTATAGAATCAGTACTTTGTTTTCAGATCGTGCCGTTCACGGGCGATTGGGCAGAATGATGGGGCGTGAAAGTGTCGATGGTGGACGAGGATCAGGAAGTCGAACCGTTGCTGAACCCGGCGGGCCGCGAACCCAAACAGGGACGCAGCCGCGCCTCGTTCGAACGGATGCTGGCCGCCGCCACGGATCTGCTGATCGAACGCGGCAATGATGATTTCGCCCTGACCGATGTGGCCAAGCGCGGCAAGGTTTCCATCGGCTCCATTTATTGCCGATTCGACAGCAAGGACGACCTGATCCAGGCGGTCCAACGCCGCTTCATGGAAAGGATGGCGGACGAAGAGGCGGAGATGATTGCCCGCCTGACCGAGAAATCCACCAGCCTGGATGTTCTTGTCCGCAATTTCGTGGATGAGTTGGCGGAGTTCCTGAAGCGTAACGCACCGGTGCTGCGGCCCATGATGCTGCGTGCATCGTCCGACCCCGTGGTGCGCGCCATGGGGCGCAAGGGCTATGACACGCTGGTTGAAAAGGTGATGGGTACCCTGTTGTCGCGGCGGGACGAGATTGGCCACGATTTGCCGGAACTGGCCTGTGAAATGACCTTGCGTGTGGCCTATTCCGCCTTTGCCCGTTACCTGGGCTTCGGCACGGTCGGCGATACCGGCACCAAGGCCGACTGGAAGAACCTGAAGATCGAGGTCGGGGTGATGTGCTCCACCTATCTGCGCAACGGCAACCGATGACCCGTTGACGCGGTGGCCCTTCCGTTTATAAACAGAATTATAATTCTGTTCTGATCGAGTTCTCGTCAGACCTAACGGAAAGGCACACCCCATGGCATCCGCCGCCAGCCCGCAGGGCAAGCGGGGGCCGGCCCTATCCGCGATCGACCAGGCCGCCGCCTTGACGCCGAAACGGCGTCAGATGGCCCTGGTGGTGGTGGCCGGCGCCTTCATGATGGACCTGATTGACCTGACCATCGTCAATGTGGCCCTGCCGTCGATCCAACGTGACCTGTCAGCCGACACCGCCCAGATGCAATGGATGGTCGCCGGCTATGCCGTGGCTTTCGCCATTCTGCTGATCACCGGCGGGCGGCTGGGCGACACCCATGGCTACCGCCGGCTGTTCATGATCGGCATGGCGGGGTTTACCCTGACATCACTGCTTTGCGGCCTGTCGGTCAGCGGGCCTATGCTGGTAGTGGCCAGGCTAGCGCAGGGGGCGACGGCGGCCCTGATGCTGCCGCAGGTCATGTCGTTGATCCAGGTGATGTATCCACCGGCCGAACGGATCGCGGCCCTGTCGGTGTTCGGCGTGCTGGGCGGTGTTGCCGCCGTGCTGGGGCCGGTCATCGGCGGGCTGTTGATTGAGGCCAACCTGTTCGGCCTGGGCTGGCGGCCCATTTTTCTGATCAATGGACCGCTGGGCCTGATCGGCCTTTACGCCGCCTGGCGGTTGTTGCCGCCGGGACGGTCGCCGCATGGGGGTGGGGTCGATCTGACGGGTACGGCCCTGGTCGCCGCCACTCTGCTGGCCCTGATGCTGCCGCTGCTGCAGGGGCGGGAGGCGGGGTGGCCGCTCTGGTGTTTGATCCTGCTGGCCTGTGCGCCGCTGCTGGCGCTGCTGTTTATCCGCCATATCAGGATGCGTGCCGGGGCGGGCACGGGGCTGGTCGATCCCGTCCTGTTCGTCAACCGGGGCTTCACCATCGGGCTGGGCATATCGCTCTGTTTCCAGGCGACGACGGCGGGGCTTTTGTTCATCCTGACGCTGACGCTGCAATATGGGTTGGGCTGCACGCCGTTGGAAACCGCCCTGGTTCATGTTCCCTATGCGCTGGGTGCGTCGGTCGCCATCGGCGGCGTGGCACGCCGCGCCCTGCCACGCATGGGGCTGCGGCTGCCCTTGCTGGGTGTAGCGGTGATGCTGTCGGGCCTGCTGGCGCTTTCAGCCCTGATCTGGGGGCAGGGGGGGCTGGTGCCGTTGGGCCTTGCCCTGCTGGTGACGGGGACCGGCATGGGCCTGGTCGGCGGGCCGACGGGACCGATCACCCTGTCGGATGTGGAACTGATCCATGCGGGATCGGCGTCGGGTACGCTGAAGGCGGTGCAGCAGCTGGGGGCGGCGTCGGGGGCGGCCGTAATCGGCGGCACCTATTTCGCGCTGGCCCACGGTTTGACGGCGGTGGAGGCGCGCAGTGCCTTCCTGACCACGATGCCGCTGCTGGTCCTGCTGCTGCTGATGGTGGGTTTCCTGATCACGCGGCTGCCGCGCGATCTGCGGTTGTTCAAGAAATAATACGAACGGTCAAACATCTTGACCGTTCGTATCGGCGGCGACGGCCGCCGCGCCGCACATGCGGCGTAGCCCGAGCCCACGGATGTGGGCGCCGGCGATTGAGGGGCAGGATAGATGGAGGGTGCGATGGTTGAGCCTGTTCTGCGTCTGGGCATGATCGGCGGTGGTCCCGGCAGTTTCATCGGCCCGGTTCACCACATGGCGGCGGAGCTGGACGGGAAAATCCGGCTGGTGGCCGGTGCCTTCAGCAGCGATGCCGAGCGGTCACGTCAGGCCGGGGCCGGCTATGGCATCGATCCCGCCCGCGCCTATGCCAGCCATCAGGACATGATCGCAGCGGAAAGCACGCGGCACGATGGGATCGACTTGGTCGCCATCGTCACCCCCAACCATCTGCATGTGCCGGCCAGTATCGACGCGCTGAAGGCCGGTCTGCATGTGATGTGTGACAAGCCGGCGGCGATCTCCCTGGCCGAGATGAAGCATCTGGCCGGCGTAGCGGTCGGCGCCAAGGGTCTTTACGCCCTGACCCACACCTATACCGGCTATCCGCTGGTGCGGGAGGCCCGCGCCCTGGTCGCGGCGGGCCGGATCGGGCGGCTGCGCAAGGTGGTGGTGGAGTACAGCCAGGGCTGGCTATCCACCGCGCTGGAGGAAACGGGCAGCAAGCAGGCCGGCTGGCGCACCGACCCCGCCCGGTCCGGGGCCGGCGGCTGCATCGGCGATATCGGCGTGCATGCCTTCAATCTGGCGGAATATGTCAGTGGCGCGCGGGTGCGGGAGCTGTGCGCGGACCTGTCCACCCTGGTGCCGGGCCGCCGGCTGGATGATGATTGCAATATCCTGTTGCGGTTCGAGGATGGCAGCGAACGCGGCGTGCCGGGCGTGCTCCACGCCTCCCAGGTCGCGGCGGGCGACCGCAATGGTCTGCGCCTACGCGTCTATGGGACCGAGGCCGGTTTGGACTGGTCGCAGGAGACGCCCAACATTCTGACCATCCATGGCCTGGATGGGCGGACGGAGATGCTGCATGCCGGGGCAGGATATCTGGGTTCCGCCGCCCGGGCGGCGACCCGCCTGCCGACCGGCCATCCGGAGGGCTATATCGAGGCCTTTGCCAATCTCTACCGCGATTTCGCCGCCGCCATCCGGGCGGGTGCGATGCCGGCCGATGGCAGCCTGCCGGGGCTGGAAGCCGGCCTGCGCGGTATGGGTTTCATCGAAACGGCGGTCGCCAACTCTGCGGCCCGCGCCGGCTGGGTGCGATTGGAGATTTGAACAGGTACGGGGAGGAAAGAATGCGCACGATCAAGGGGCCGGGCATCTTCCTGGCGCAGTTCGCGGGCGATGCCGCGCCGTTCAACAGTCTGGATTCTATCGCCGACTGGGCCGCAGGTTTGGGCTATCAGGGTATCCAGATCCCATCCTGGGACGGGCGGCTGTTCGACCTGCGTCTGGCGGCGGAGAGCAAGACCTACGCGCAGGAGGTGACGGGCACGCTGGCGGCCAAGGGCCTGGCGGTGACAGAACTGTCCACCCATTTGCAGGGGCAGCTGGTGGCCGTCCATCCCGCCTATGATGCGCAGTTCGACGCCTTCGCCGATCCGTCGGTGCGGGGAAATCCGGCGGCGCGGCAGGCCTGGGCCGTGGAACAGATGCGGTTGGCGGCCAGGGCCAGCGCCAATCTGGGGCTGAATGCCCATGCCAGCTTTTCCGGCGCGCTGGCCTGGCCCTATATCTATCCCTGGCCGCAGCGTCCCGCCGGCCTGATCGAGGAGGCGTTTGCCGAGTTGGGCCGCCGGTGGCGCCCCATCCTGGACGCGTTCGATGAAGTGGGCGTGGATGTCTGCTTCGAACTGCATCCCGGCGAAGACCTGCATGACGGCGTCACCTTCGAGCGGTTCTTAAGCGCTGTGGATGATCATCCGCGCGCCAACATTCTGTTCGATCCCAGCCATTTCGTGCTCCAGCAGCTGGATTATCTGGCCTTCATCGATCATTACCACGCGCGGATCAGGGCCTTTCATGTGAAGGATGCGGAATTCCGGCCCAATGGCAAATCGGGCGTTTATGGCGGTTATCAGGGCTGGGTGGATCGTCCCGGCCGCTTCCGGTCGTTGGGGGATGGACAGGTGGATTTCAAGGCGATCTTCTCCAAACTGACAGCCTATGACTATGCCGGCTGGGCCGTTCTGGAATGGGAATGCGCGCTGAAACATCCGGAGGATGGGGCGCGGGAAGGGGCCACCTTCATCAAGGACAGCATCATCCGCGTCACCGACCATGCCTTTGACGATTTCGCGGCCAGTGGCGTGGATGATGACCTGAACCGCCGCCTGCTGGGGCTGTGATCGCCGGTCCGGGAAAATCCCTCTGCGGCCTCACAGGCGGGACCGGAGAGGGATTTTGTATGTGTATCAGATGGTTATATCGGCTTGCGCAGATCGGCTGAATTCCGTCGGTCGGTGATTGATTTGTCAAAAAAAGAATGATAATTCTTATACTAATAAAAGGCGCTGCTGCGGTCTTGTCCTGATGATATTGCCAGGTCGGACCGGCAGTGCTGTTCCCCCATCGGGCTTTGCCTGAGACCGCCGCCATCCTTGGCCCCCGGCGGGGCCGCACCTGACAGGACAGGACCGGTTCCATGTCGAACTATGAAATCAAGAGAGGCGTAAGCCTCTACAGTTACCAGGAGGAATATTTCCTGGGCACCAAGTCGCTGGAGGACCTGATCAAGGTCTCCGCCGAGATGGGTGCCTGTGGGATTGAAGTGATCAGTGAGCAGACTTTCCCCAATTATCCCAATCCGCTGGACCAGTCTGTCTATGACAACTGGCATGCGCTGATGGCGAAATATGGCACGACCCCGGTCTGCCATGATTTCATGCTGGATTATAAGAAATACAAGAACCGCCCCATGCCGTTCGAGGAACAGGTGGCCGGCTGCAAGGTCGATATCGACCATGCCGCGCGCCTGGGCTGCCCCTATACCCGCGCGCTGGTCTCGATTGATCCGGACGTGCTGGTGGCCTGCGCCGATTATGCCGAAAGCCGGAATGTCCGCATCCTGATCGAGGTGCATGCACCGCTGCATTTCGACCATCCCTGGATCATCCGCCATGCCGAGGCCTTCGAGAAGTCGGGTTCGAAATATCTGGGCTTCCTGCCCGATATGGGCATGTTCCTGTTCAAGTTCCCGCCCGTCTGGAAGGAAAAATTCATCCGCGACGGCGTGCCCCAGCATATCGCCGACTATATCTGCAAGGCGTACGAGGATCGCACGCTGAGCGAATATGTGATCCTGGAAGTGGAGAAGATGGGTGGTGTCGGCCCTGCCATCGGCATGGCCACCACGCTCCGCCACAATGCGGCGTTTGAGCCCAAGCGCATGCTGGACCATATGGACCGCATCTGGAACATCCATGCCAAGTTCTACCAGATGGACGAGGATCTGGTGGAGCCGAG
>CALRNG020000001.1:0-74171 GCA_943369495.1 Rhizobium sp. Q54 | reverse complement strand
GGCTTGGCTACGCCGCATGTGCGGCGCGGCGGCGGTCGCCGCCGTACCAACGGTCATAATTTATGACCGTTGGTGTTATTCGGGTCCCGCCCCTGGCATCAAAGGCGGCGTTCCAGGACCTTGATGATGTCGCCCGGCAGAATGGGCGTCCGCTCGGTGGCCTGGAATTCCTTCTGCTCGCCATTGACGACGCGGACCAGGACCACCTCTTCCTTGCGGGCGCGGTAATCATAGCCGCCGGCGCGCGCAATGGCGCTCAGCACGGTCAGGCCCGAGACATACGGGAACTCACCCGGCTGGCGCACCTCGCCCAGCACATAGAAGGGGCGGAAGGTCTGCACCTCCACCGAAACGTTAGGCTCCTGCATCAGGTTGCTGCGCTTCAGTCCTTCCCCAATGCGATGGGCCAGGGTACGGGCCGTGATGCCCGAGGCCGCCACATTGCCAATCAGTGGAAAGGCGATATTGCCAACGGGATCCAGGGTGAAATCACCCGACATGTTCGTTTCATTGAAGACGGTGACCCGCACCCGGTTGCCCGGCTCCAGCAGGTAACTGTCCGCGAGATTGGCGGACAGGGCGGGAGCCGGTTCGGACGGCAGTTCCCCGATCGTCGTCGAGCAGCCGGAAACGCCCAGCAGAACAGCGGTCAGCAAGGCCAGGAAAAACGAACCGGCACGGCTCTTCACAACGGACATCTTCAATCAGCTCCACATGATGGGCATGACAGGGACCAACGACCGACCGCCCCGACAGTGCAATAGGTGCTAATCCGCAGGCGTCAACGCAAGGATTAAGTTGATCGAAACGCCCGGGCATCAGCCGGAAACCTGTATGATCCGCCGCTGGTGCCCGGTCAGCGCGATGGCTGTCAGTCGGCCCGTGGCATAAGCGCCCGTATCGATGGCAATACGGTTGCCCTGGATCAGCGGGGTTTCAACAACCGTATGGCCGTGAACGATGACATGCGTCCCCTGTACAGGACGGTCAATGAAGCCGTCACGAATCCAGAGCAGATCATCCGGTCGCTGCTGGTCCAGCGGCAGCGCCGGATCGACGCCGGCATGCACAAAGACATAGTCCCCGACCGTCACCATCATTTCCGTGGCCCGCAGAAAGGCCAGGTGCGCCGGTGGCAGCCGTTCAGCCAGCCTGTCGGACAGGACCTTCGCGCGCTTGGGGTCCGCCGTGCCCGGCGGGGCCAGCACGCCATAGCTGGCCAGGGTTTCCACCCCGCCGAAACGCAGCCATTCCAGGGCGCCTTCGGGATCGGTCAGAAAATCCAGCATCGCCTGCTCATGATTGCCGCGCAGGAAGCACCATTCCAGCCCGGCCGGGGGCGGGGCAGACAGGCGTTCCAGAACCCCCCGGCTGTCGGGTCCGCGGTCGATATAGTCGCCCAGGAAAATCACCAGGGCAGCTTGTCCGGCACCGACAGCATCCTGGGTGATACGGTCCAGGAGCTGTTCCATCAGCGCGCGCTCGCCATGGATATCGCCCACGGCATAGACGATGCGGCCATCGGGGATGTGAGCGTCGATGCTGGTGGGCTCACCTTCCTTGCGACCGATCCGATGCACCAGCCGGCCCCACAGGCGCGCAGCGATACCTGTCATCGGGTCAACACCAGACGGATGCCGGATCGGGTCGGGAAGGCGGAGGACATGGCTTTAACTCGAACAGCGATCAGGGATAAGCGGGCCACCCGTCGGCCTCGGCGCAGGATAGAGATCATCCTGGACCCGGTAAAGGCGGCTCAATAGGCGCCGTCACGTCCCAGAACGGTCGGAAGGGTCCGCAGCAGAATGGTGACATCCAGCCAGAAGGACCAGTTCTTGACGTACCAGGTATTGAGTTCGTTGCGCTCGACCATGCCCAGATTGTTGCGCCCGCTGACCTGCCACAGCCCTGTGATCCCGGGCTTGACCTGCAAATAGAAATCAACGCCCCGACCATAGGCGTTCACTTCCGCCTGCGTCATGGGGCGGGGACCGACAAGGCTCATGGTCCCGCCCAGCACGTTCAGGAACTGCGGCAACTCATCCAGGCTGTAGCGGCGCAGGAAATAGCCCAGGCGCGTGATCCGCCGATCATCCTTCAGCTTCCGGGTCTTCTCCCATTCTTCCCGGGCGACCGGATCATGGGCCAGGATATCCTCCAGGATGCGGCCCGCCTCCGGCACCATGGTCCGGAATTTCAAACAGCGGAAAGGCCGCCCGTCACGCCCGATACGGGTATGGCCATAAAGGACCGGTCCGCCATCCAGGGCGACCAGGATCGTGATGACCACGAACAGGGGCAGGGAGACCAGCAGCAGCAGCAAGGCCAGGCTATAGTCGAACGCCAGCTTCGTAAGACGGCTGAGCGGCCGGAACATCGGGAAGAAACCCGACAGCATCAGGATGTCGTGACCCACGATATGGTGGGCTTCCACCGACACCACGGGCAGCCCGCGCAGGGATTGCACACAGGTAAAGGGGATATGCTCCAACGCCAGGCGGGCCAGCCTGTCGCCATGTGCCTCCATCTCCTCTTCACCCAGGGCCAGCACAACGGTCTCGGCATTGTGGCGCTGGCACAGGGCGGACCAGGAGCCGCTCCAGCTATCCTCGATCTCTTCCATGCTCAGTTCGGCCATCACTTCATAGCCAAGGCCGCGATCCTCCCGCAGGCCCGTCGCCGTGGCCGTGCGGTGTGATGCACGCCCCACCAGAAGGGCCCGGATATGCCAGAGGCCGGCAAGGCTGAGCAGCAGGCGCGCCAATTGCCGCATGGCGATAATGGCCAGGGCCGTGACGATCCAGGAATTGACCAGCCAAAGGCGGGAGAAATCGTTCTTCAGCGCGAATTGCAGGAAGCCGTCCCCGAGCAGGGCCAACCCGCATCCGACCAGGATATGCCGGATTTCCGTCCATAAGGGCAGGCGCATGCCGTAATGGCCGGAATGGAGAAACCAGACCACCAGAACGGTGCCGAACATGGAAAAGGCCGCCGCACGCGGCGTCACATCCACCAGCACGAAAAGATCAGTATAGGTGCTGCCCGTGAAATGCTGGCTGAACAGCAGCACAACGGCACCGCCGGCCAGGAAGCCGAGCAGCAGACCGATCAGATCGGCCAGGATCAGACTTCCCCCCCGGGCGAACCGCAGACCAGACAATCGTCGCTGATGCAGTCGGCGTGCACCCATGGCGTCGGTATCTTGGGCAATAGCAGACATCGGACCGCTACTCTATGGGAAGCACTCATGACACCTACAAATAGCAATAGCGATGATGATGTTCTAGATATTTCTCAGTGTCGATGATGGGGAGAATGGCGGGCCGTGACAAACCGATCCCTCTTCCGGTAGGTATGGCCCATCAGGAAAAGGATGCGCATGTGACGGCAAGTACTGCGATTTTCCGGCTTTTGCTGGCCATCGTGCTGCTGGCCCCCCTGCCATTTGGCGCCTATCGGCCATGGGCCTGGTCATTGCTGGGGGTTTTGACGGCGGGGCTGCTGACCATCTGGACCATCGCGGCCCTCCGCGGTCGGATCAACATCCCTCTGCGCACCCACAACTTGTGGTTTGTCGTCCTGCCTTTCCTGGCCGCCCTGGGCTGGGCAGGCCTGCAGACCATGGGGGCCTTGCCGACAGGTTGGCATCATCCGCTCTGGGAAGAGGTGAGGGGGACCCTGGCACGGACGGGGGCCCCTGTCGCCATTACCGGGTCGGTCAGCATCGATCCGGAAATGACCTTCAACGCCATTCTGCGCCTGCTGACCTATGGCGGTATCTTTCTGATGGCGGCTCAGTTGGGCCGCAACCGTAACCGGGCCAGGGCCGGGTTACAGGCCGTGATCCTTGCCCAGCTCTGTTATGCGACCTATGGGCTGGCCATGCATTTCAGCGGGATGGAACAGATCCTCTGGTTCGAGAAATGGGCCTATATCGGTGATCTGACCAGCACCTTTGTGAACCGTAACGCCTATGCGGCCTATGCCGGCATGGGTGTGATCTGCTGTGCCGGCCTGTTCACCAATGCCCTGCGGGAAATCTCCCCCCGGCGGGGCCGGCTGTTCGATGCGGCAGAAGCGATCCTCATCCGCGCCATTCCCTATCTGATGGCGACCATGGTGATCGGCGTCGCCTTGCTCCTGGCCCGGTCGCGGGCCGCGACGGTCGCCACCGCGGCGGCACTGCTGATCATGATCCTCTGCGCCATGCGGGCCCATCTTGTCCGACCCCGCACGGCGGCCCTCATCGGGTCCTCGATCCTGGTCATCGGGGTAGCAACCCTGCTGCTGGGGGGGGAGGGGGTGGCCCAACGCTTCAGCGATGGGCTCAGCGATCAGACGCGGCAGGAGATTTACCGGCTAAGCCTGGGCGCCGTTGAGGATGCGCCCATGACTGGTCACGGACTTGGTGCATTCGAACCGGCTTTCCGTATTTATCGAAGCGGCAATCTGATGGATCCGTCGATCATCGATCTGGCCCATAATGTCCATCTGGAGACCGTGATGGATATGGGATTGGTGGGGGCGGGGCTTCTGTACCTGTCCTTCGCCGCCATCCTGGCCGTTTGCCTGCGGGGCCTGCGCAGCCGGCACCGGGATCAGATCTACCCGGTGGTTGCCGTGTCCTGCGCCATGCTGATCGCCGGTCATGGGCTGGTGGATTTCAGCGCCCAGATGCCGGCCATCGCCGTGACCCTGGCCTTCCTGCTGGGCATCGGCTACGCCCAATCCTGGCAGACCCATGCCATGAAGGATGCTGAAAAGACGCAGACGGTGAAGGATGAGGCCGCCGCACCGCCCGCCCCCTAGAACTGTTTCCGGTTGACCGGAAACAGCTCCGGCGGCGACGGCCGCTGCGCGGCCCATGCCGCGTGAAGCCAAGCCGCGGATGCGGCGCCGGCGTTTGAGGGACACGAAAAAGCTAGAGCGTGTTTCCGGTCAGCGGAAATACACTCTAGCGGTGACGGGCCACGAGGCTGGTATAGCGGGCCTCATCCTCGCTGGACAGGGCGGCCAGGGTCTCGCGCAGGAAATCCCGTCCCGCCTGCGCCGTCGGCAATGCTGCAACAATGTCGGGGCGGGCAGCCCAAAGCAGACGGACCTGTGCGGCCAGCATGTCACGGGTTTCCGGGTCCAGTGCCTCCAGCAGATAAAGGCCAAGCGCCAGACGGCCCTCCATGATGGCCGGCGTGACGGCCCCCGTCAGCATGGACAGCCGCAGGGCAGCGGCGGCCCCCCTGGTGTCGCCTTTCAGGGTCCGGATACGGGCCAGCTGCGCCCAGGCGCTGGGATTGCCGGGTGCCTGTGCCAATCCCTGCTCGATATGAAGAAGGGCGGTCTCCAGCCGCTGCCGCTGTGCGACCGGGTCCGCCATCTGCTGGGATTGCCGGAAAAGCAGCAGGCCGTAATCAATGTTGGCCAGCCCGGTATCGTGCCAGAACAGGCGTCTTTCAAGCGGGGCGGCGGCGTCCGCCAGTATCTCGGGCGTTCCGTTTCCGCCCCGCAGCCGCAGATCCTGCAGGATGGCATCCCCCTCCAGCCCCGCGATACCGGCCAGCCCCCTGGGAAGGGACAGCCAGAGCAGGGCAACCGCCATCATACCGGTCAGGACAGGGAAGGCAAATCCCCGTCCCTGTCGCGACTTGGCTGTCCGTGGCTCAGGCCTGATCGGTGTAGTACTCGGTGTAGCGACCATAATAGCTGCCGTAATCACCATAATCGTACCGCGCATGGCGGCGGCGGTTCACCTGGGACAGGACCGTCCCGAACACCGGGGCCTTGGCCTCCCGCAGCAGCTTCAGACCGTTGCGGACGGCATCACGGGGGGTCGTGTTCCAGCGAACCAGATAAATGACCCGGTCGGCGACGCGGGCCAGGATGCGGGAATCCGCGATGGCCAGCACGGGCGGACCATCAATGATGATCTGGGCATAACGACCGCGCAAGCTCTCGATCACGGCTTCGATCCGTTCCTGACTGAGCAGGTCCGCGATGTCGGACATGCGACCGGCGGGCAGCAGGTCCAGACCCGGGGAGACGCCACGGACGATGACATCCTCAGCCGTCGCCTTGCCGGACAGGATCTGGACCAGCCCCTGCTCGTTGGCGCAGCCCAGCATATTGTGCAGACGCGGGCGATAGATATCGCCATCGATCAGCAGCACATTGCCTTCGGCACGCCCCCAGGTAACGGCCAGGCCTGTCGCCAGGAAGGTCTTGCCCTCCTTCGGGGTGGACGAGGTGATGGCCACGACGGGGGCGCGGCCCTGCGTTTCATCCAGACCGATCTTCAAGGCAATCCGCAGCCCGCGCAGGGCGTCGGCGATAGCGGACCGTGGCTTGGCGATCAGCGTCTTGGCGATATCGTCCCCACGGCCGCGCAGGGTGGGCAGGATAGCCAGCGTCGGAACGCCGGCCAGGGATTCCGCCTCATCGGAGGACCGGATGGCGCTGTCCAGGTGATCGACCAGGAAGGTGATGACGATCCCCAGGGCCATAGCCAGGATGGTGACCACGGACAGGGTCTGCATCGGCCGCGGATAGGAACTGCTGTTGGGCGTCTGGGCCTCGGAGATGACCCGGGCATTGGCGCGCTTTACACTGTCCTGCTCAGCATCCCGCTTGAAGCGGGACAGGAAGGCCTCATAGAGCTGGCGGCTGGCCTCAGCCTGCCGCTCCAGTTCACGCAGCCTGACCTCGGCCCCGCCGGCGACATTGTTCTGGCTGCGCAGGGCACCCAGATCGCGTTCCAGCGTTCGCACGCCGGCTGCCGAGACGGCCACCTCGTTGGCGATGGAGTCCGAAATCTTGCGCATCTCTTCATTGATGCGGGTGTTCAGTTCGGCAAGATCGGCCCGGTATCCGACAATGCGCGGATGACGCTCGCCATAGATCTTCAGCGCTTCCGACATTTCGCGCTGGATGGTCGTCTGCTGCTCGCGCATGCGCTGGATCAGGGGCGATTGCAGCACGTCCGCCATGGCTTCCAGACTGCCCTTGGACTGCGATAGGCTGCGCACCTGATCCAGGCGCGCCTGACGCTGGGCCAGTTCGCTGCGGGCGATGACCAGTCGGGAATTCAGCTCGGAAAGCTGTTGCTCATTGATCGTGCTGCCACTGTCGGACCTGCGGCGCAGACCATAGGTAGCGCGGTATTCCTCGACGGCGGATTCCGCCTCGTTCACATCCTTGCGCAGGTTGGCCAGCCGTTCGCCCAGCCAGCCGGTGACCCGGCGGGCATTCTCAAAACTGGCCTCCAGCCTGTCCAGCACATAGGCCTCGGCAACCGCATTGGCGATGCGGGCGGCCTTCTCCTTGTCCTCTGACGTGAAGGCAACCGTGATGATGAAGGAGCGACGCTTGAATGAGGCCGACAGGCGGGACTGAAAGGCCTGGACGACAGCCATACGCTGCTGGCGTTCGCGGTCGACAGCCGAGGGTCCCGGCATGCCCGCCGGGGCCGATGGCTGCGACAGCCGGGCCAGCCAGCGGAGCGGATTCAGCCATTGAAAAAAGCCGGACAGGGCCGACGGCTCCCGCAAGGCCGGATTGAATTCCGGATCCTTGATCAGTTCCAGCCGGTCAACCACCCGCTCGGACAGCATCAGCGAGGTCACCACGCTGACTTCCGTCGGCATGATGGCATCATTGAAGCGGTACATCATATTGACGCCGGTTCCCGACAGCATGTCCGATGCCTCGGGACCTTCAACAAGGATCTCGGCCCCTGCGGTGTAAAGGCGTGTCGTCTGCTGCAGGGCCAGGATGGTCGGCACGATGAACAACAGCCAGCAGCCGAGGATCAGATACTTTCCCCGCCAGATGATGCGCCAGGCCCAGTAAAGGGATTGCCGGACGTCCTCCAGGGCTGAGGGTGCAACAGGGGCCGTTGCCTCATGAGTGCTCATGACCACTTCCGATACGCGAACGGGACAAGATAGGGGACTCTATCATATCGGCCACCTGCCGGGCTGATACCAGCGGAAGGCCGACCTGTCCGAAGGGGCGTCAAATGCGCGCCCCGACCCGCAGCAGCATCGTCCATTGTTTATAGCTGCTGTTCACGCGGCTGGAATTACGATCACGATAGGCGACTTCACCGGCCGTGAAGAATTCCGGCGAGAACGCATAAGTACCACGGAAACGGGCTTCGTAGTTCCAGGCCCGCTCGGCAGTGCCTTCATATTTCTCGTGACGGATACTGGCGTTCGCCGTGAGAACAAGATTGCGCTGCAATTCATGGCGGACCAGGACACCGCCACTGGTCCGAACCAAACCCGACACGTTCTGGGAGATGGTTTCGTCCACTTCGCGCTCCAGCGACGGCACAACCACGGTCATGCGCGACGGCGTCCAGTTCAGGCGGGCGCGAAAGCCGAAGCCCGACGGGGATTTCAGCCGGGCATCATCATAATCCTGCTCGAAATAGCCGGCCGTGACATCGCCTTTGATGACCTGACTGATATCAACGCTGATACCACTCTCCAGGCGGAAACCATTGCTGCTGCGCGCAAAACCATTGTCGTCCAGACGGTCGTCATAGTCGCGCTGATTCAGTTCGGCGACACCGACGATGGAAACCACATCATAGACCGCATATTCAGTACGGGCCTGCCCGACATATTCCCAGCGGTCACGGTCGTGATTGTTGACCGTGGTATTGTTGGAGGTCTCGACATTGTCGAAGGTACGGCGGGACAGCTTGCCGCTGGCGGCGAAGACGAAACGACCCTGCTCCTTGCGGGTACCGACATTGGCCGTCATCCCATAGGTGGGGGTCGGCTTCACGCCGCCGGAGGCATCGGGGCTGCCACGATCCTCGCCGCGCCTGTAGGCGTCCAGGTTCAAGGTCGCTTCCCAGCTGCGTTCGATGTCAAGGCGCCCATCGACATTGGCCGACAGATCGGTGCGGTCGTCGCTGGAATAGGTATCGTAGATGTAACGCTCTGCTTTGGCGGCGACATTCAGCTCATGGTTCGTGAAACGGGAACGGAACTGGAAATCCGGAGAGACGCGCAGAAGCGTATCGGCCTTCTTGCCCGTCTCCTGGGCAAAGACATTTGAATTATACATCCCGTCGATTTCGATCTTGGGGAAGAACAGGAACGATCCCGCTTCAATGCCCTTGGGCTGATAGGACTCGTTCACCCGATTGGAGTCATCCTCACCGGGCTTGTCGGCGCCGGTGCTGTTCTCCTGGGTGATGGGAGCTGCATTCGCCTTAGCGGGCGCCTGTGCCTGTGCATGCGCCGTACCGATGGAAAGGGTCAGGAAGCCGACCCCTGCCGCGAGACACGTCAGAGACGAAAAACGGCTGCTCTTGCTTGCATCATTCTTCATCGCGGCAGACGACATTCTCAACCCCCAGAGAAAACAGGCAGGCACATGAACAACCAATTAACCTTTGGTTTAATAAACAACACGGAGTAGCAAGGCAAGGCTGAACGATCCATCCTTATATCAGTGCCAGGGATGGTGACTTGCGCGTAACAGCACACACCCTACCTTAAGCACACACGCATGGAGCTCACCTTACCCTCCCACTGAAAACGCCGCATCATCGGTGACCAAGGACCATAGAGCCGACCCGACAGCCTCCAGCGAGAACCGTGTCTCCACGAATTGGCGCGCAGCCTGCCCCATTGCCGCCAGTACCACCGGCGACAGCATCTGTACATGGCGCAGCATGGCCGCGGTGGCGGCAGGCGACGGATCGAAGGCCAGACCGGTTCCCTCTGCCTCCACCTGGTCCCAGGCCATGCCACGCGTCACCAGCACGGGGCGGGCCAGCGCCATGGATTCAATCACGGCATTGCCAAAATTCTCCCGCAGGCCCCCTTCCCCCATTCCTGAGGGCAGGATGGTGATATCGCAACGGGCCAGCATGGACCGGACCCCGGCGGCATCGACATAGCCCAGACATTCCACGGCCCCGCCGGCCGTGGCGGCCAGCTGGGCAAAGCGTGCGGCATAATCGCCCTCGCCGGTGCCGGCGATGATCAACCGGTCGCAGGGGCGACGGGTGGCCAGCCAGATTTCCAGAAAGGGCAGGATGCCTTTTTCCGGCGACACGCGGCCGACATACCCGATGACCAGGCCGCCGTCGGGCACCCTGGGCGGGGACGGCCGCCAGCTATGGATATCGACGGCATTGGGAATGATGGCGACAGCGGCGGCGGGCACCAGGGCTGCAACCCCGTCCGCCTCGATCCGGCTGGTGGCATGGATAGCGCGGGCGCGGCGCAGGGTCGGCAGGGTGATCAGTTGATAAAAAAGCCATTTCAATGGTTTGTGGGTCCGGATATGGGCCACATGCCCGGCCATCAGTCCGCCATGCACCCCAATGGTGAAGGGCCGCCCCAGCCATCGGCAGAACAGCCCGGCCAAGCTGGTGGGCCAGGTTCCCACACCACTGATATAGGCCCGGTCGGCCTGTCGGCAGGCCGACCACAGGGCCGGCACCGCCCCCAGGCCGAACCCCCAGCGGGACAGGAAGGAAGACCGGTAGAGCACAGACCTGACGCAGGCCGGCATATCCAGCTGTTCGACCCGCAGCGGGCCGCCTTCCGAGGCGTCGCTGGCGCACAGGATGACGTCGATACCAGCATCGCCCCAGGCACGGGCGACGCGCGCCGTGCATTCAGCGATCCCGCCATGGCCACGGGCGGGCGCGATATGGGTCGCGATGATCGCCACGCGGGCGCGGGGGCTGATGGCTGTCGGGGGCATTTCTGTCCGTAGATCTGATCGCTGTGCCGCGCCTGTGGCCGACCGGCGCCCGTCATAGCATGCCGACGCGGGCGGGCGGGAGCGGCAACGTCCAAGGCTGTCCGGCGGTTGCCGTACCGGGTTTGCATCCACTATGGTGGGCGCCCTGACAAGAGGTTGATGAAGAAAAGCATGCCTGCCGACAACCTGACCGGCCATCCGGCGCGCCTTCTTTTCCTGGTCAGTGACGCCTTCGGCGGCCATGGCGGCATCTCGCGCTTCAACTGCGATCTGGCCAATGCGCTTGCCGCCTCGCCGGCCCTGGGGGCATTGACCATTCTACCGCGCCGGGTACCGCATCCCGTGACGGGCCTGCCCCAGCGGACCGTGCAGCGCGCAGCAGCACCCGGCAAGCTGGGCTTCGCCGCCGCTGCCGCCCTGGAGGCGCTGAAGGGGCATGACCTGATCCTCTGCGGCCATATCAACCTGCTGCCCGTGGCGGCCGTGGCCCAGCGGCTGGCGCGGCGGGGCGGGCGGCGACCCCGGGTGGTGCTGATGATCCATGGGGTGGATGCCTGGCAGCCAATACCCGTATCCGGCCTGGCTTGCGTCGATTACGTTCTGTCGGTCAGCCAGTTCACCCTGGATGCCTTCCGCTCCTGGCATTCCATCCCCGCCGACCGCTGCTTTGTGCTGCCGAACACCACCGATACCAGCCTTTTTGTGCCGGGTCCGCGCCCGGCGGCGCTGGAGGCGCGCTATGGGCTGGCGGGTGCGACCACGGTCCTGGGCTTCGCCCGCCTGCAGGCCGAGGAACGGCAGAAGGGCTTCGACGAGATGCTGGCGGCCCTGCCCCTGCTGATCGCCCGGCATCCCCGGCTGAAATACCTGATCTGCGGCGATGGAACCGACCGGCCGCGGCTGATGGCGGAGGTCGGGCGTCTGGGGTTGGGCGATCATGTCGTCTTCGCGGGCTATGTGCCCGAGGCGGAGAAGGCCGACCATTACCGGCTGGCCGACGCCTTTGTGCTGTGTGGCCGTCAGGAAGGGTTCGGCATCGTCCTGCTGGAGGCGATGGGCTGTGGCGTGCCCGTGGTGGCGTCGCGTATCGATGGCAGCCGGGAGGCGATCCTGGACGGTGCCTTGGGTGAACTGGCTGACCCCGACGATATCGCGGATCTGGCGGCGGCGGTGGATCGGGCTTTGGGCCGGTCCCGCCCCCATGTCCCCCCCGGGCTGGCCGCCACCTTCGGCCATGACGCCTTCAGAAAACGGGCAGGGTCCCTGCTCGATACCTGGCTCGCGGCGGGGGACCCATGACCCGGCAGCCTGTCCGACTGGCATTCCTGATGACCCATCCGGTCCAGTACGCGGCCCCCCTGTTCCGGCGCATCGCGCGGGAGCCGGATATCGACCTGACCGTGCTGTATCAGACCGACCTGTCGGCGCGGGCATTCCATGATCCCGGTTTCGGGCGGACCATCACCTGGGATGTGCCCCTGCTGGACGGATACCAAAGCGAATTCCTGCCTTGCCTGGGACCGGCGGACCGGGTCGATCTGTGGCACCCGTTTCCGCGCGGCCTGTTCGGACATCTGACGCGGCGGCGCTTCGACTGGGTGCTGATCCATGGCTACAGCCGTCCGGCCCACATGCTTGCCATGCTGGCGGCACGGATCGGCGGGGTCAAAGTCCTGATCCGGGACGAAGCAACGCCCATCAGCAAGCGGCGCGGGCCGCTGAAGCGCGCCTTGAAGCGGCTGTTCTTCACAGGCGTGGGGGGTCTGGCGGACGGGGTGATGGCCATCGGCAGCCTGAACGGGAACTATTACCGGCAGAACGGGGTCGCGCCAGAGCGTATCCATCCCATGCCTTATGCCGTGGATAACGACTTCTTCCGCCGCGCGGGGGATGAGACGGGCCCGGCGCTGCGCCGGCGGCTGGGCATCCCGGCGACAGCGCCTGTGATCCTCTATGCGTCCAAGCTGCAGCAGCGCAAGCATCCCGATCATCTGCTGGAGGCCTTTGCCCGCCTGCGTCAGCGGTCGCTGGCCCAGGCGGCGCATCTGGTCGTGGTCGGGGATGGCGAATTGCTGCCCCGGATCCGGGCCATGGCGGCGGGGGCCACGGATATCCATCTGGAGGGGTTCAGGGGTCAGCGTGAACTGGTCGCCTATTATGACATGTGCGACGTCTTCGTTCTGCCCTCCTCCGGTGAACCGTGGGGGCTGGTGGTGAACGAAGCCATGAACCGGGCCAAGGCCATCATTGTCAGCGACCAGGTCGGCAGTGGCCCCGACCTTGTGCGTCCCGGGGAAAATGGCTTCATCTTTCCCGTCGGCGATATCGCCGCCCTGACCGACGCCCTGGAACAGACCTGCCGCGACCAGGACCGGGCCTTGGCCATGGGACGGCGCAGTCTGGAGATCATTTCCGGATGGGACTTCGAGGCCGACATCCGGGGCCTGCGTCAGGCACTGCGAATATAATACCAACGGTCATAATTTATGACCGTTGGTACGGCGGCGACCGCCGCCGCGCCGCACATGCGGCGTGGCCAAGCCAGCGGATGCTGACGCCGCCGATTGAGGGGCAGGAAAGAGTGACCAAAGGTCAAGATTTCATGCCGCTGGCATAAGTGTAACCGGTCACGATTTGCCGTGACTGGTTACACTTATATCCTGCTTATGAAAGAAGAAGTTGTTGTTGATATCGCCGGGTGACCCGGGCGGGTCCCGCAGGAGGGAGACGGGATCATGGCCCCCAGGACGATGGCGCTCCCTCATCTCGATCATCAGGCTGTCTGGAGCCTGAGACGGCGCGGCCCGAACTGGTTGGTCAGAACGGAGACGGTCATGAGGATGAGGAAATTCATCAATGCCTGGATAGTGACCTGCGGCCAGATATCCGCGAGATCGGCATTGCAGTAGGAAAAATACAGGGTGGAGAAGCCGAACGGCACGAAATAGCTTCGCTGCCCCGGCCCATAGAGCAGGCGCAATCCCACCAGATAAAGGAACAGCACCACGATATTGACGGGCAGGAACCAGAGGGGACCGAAATAGGCATAGGTTTCGGCGAATACGCCGTAATTCATGTTGGTGAAGGTGCCAAGAATGTGGACCTCCAGCACCTCGCCCCCACGGATCGGGCGCTCAATGCCGAAAAGCGCCAGAATGACATTGGGAATGGCATAGAGGAACTGGCCCAGGAACCCCTCGCCGCCAAAGGTGCCCATATCCTCGACATACGCAATGGTCTCATCCAGCGGACTGGGGGCGAAACGGTCCAGGAAGCCCAGGGGCGTGCCGTAATATAATCGCGTATCCCAGCTGTAATAAACATTCTCCAGCCCCTCTGCCCTTTGGGCGCGGGCTTCGGGATCCAAAAGCTCGGACGCGATATCGAACGTTTCACTAAAGAATCCCCCGGCCCCCAGTCCGCGCTCGATACCACGCTGAATATCGATCAGAGGGAAGACCAGGACCTGCAGCAGGGCGCCCACGACGCCGATCATCACCGCATGGCGGAACCGGATAATCCCGCCATAGGCAAGATAGGTGGCCGCGAAAGCCACAGCACCGGCAAGCATGATCATGCGGACATTTTCCCAGAAACCCTGGGCGACCGTCAGCAGCAACAGCAGTACGACCCATCGGTCGACAAAGCGGCGGCCATCGGAAAGGATGGCGCAGCGCGCCGTCAGCGCAGCTACCGCCAGGGGCATCAGATTGGCCATGTACATCAGCAGCACCAGCCCCTGCCCCTCCTCATACTCACCGTCACTGGCGCGGCTGAGACCCGCCAGATGACGCCCGACGATGGATACAAGGGTCAACCCCACCACCGCGATGGACAGCCGGGCCAGAAAGGCGGGATCCTGGGAAATGAGCAGGGATTGCTTTGTCCGCCTGAACAGGAACTGGACGGCAAGGCCGGCGACCATGAAGACGCCCAATCCCAATAGCAGGACGAAGACCGTCTGCTGCGGGGCCTGCAGATGGGTGTCGGCCGGCTGACCCATCAGGATTTTCAGCCATTGCGAAATGAAGAAAAGCTTGGCGTATGAGGCGATGAACAGCAGCGACCCCATGCTGGAAATGCCGCCATTCATCTGGATGACCAGAGGGGACAATAAGAAGATGGCCAGGGCAGTGAAGGCGTAGAGGGGTGACGTCCCCAGAACCAGTTGCCACAGGAACGTCAGGAGGGAGATCACACCCCACAGGCTGAGGAATACCCGATTACCTTGCCCTTCCCGTGCCGGAGCCATCCGTCTGCACCATTCCCCGCTGGATTTCCGGCAATGTCGGCCCGCAACCTCCCGGATGCAAGCATCATGATGAGGCAAGGGCGGCTGCCAACCGGCGGGGCAGCCTGTCGGTGCGGTCACGCAGATACTCAGCAGGCAGAACCAGGATCTCCGCAGCCCGCTGGAAGTCGAACGCAGACAAGCGGTAAGTGCCCGACACGCTCACCGGTGTGACGGCCAGGATGACGGCATCGGGGTAGAGGGCCGCCCGGAACCCCTCCGCATCACCAAAGGCGACCCGCGACCGGTCCGACAGTTCCATAAGGATGGCGGGCCGGTCGCGGCGCAGACGGTCGACAAGCCCGGCCAGAACCGCCCCCTCCGCCCCTTCCACATCCATCTTCACGATATCGGTCGCGGGGATATCATGGGCGTCCAGATAATCATCTCCCCTGACCAGGGACAGGCGGTCCATTGATGGATGCCCCTCATCGGTCCTGATCGATTGCATATCGAAATAACCGACGCCTGGGTTGGAACCAGCAGGCGGCATGAATGTTCCGGTACCAGTACGATCCCCCAGTCCGACGGGATGTACCCGGCAATTGCCGATATTATTGGCCCGCAGGCGCGATTCCATAAGCGCAATGGCGGGGGGAAAGGGTTCGAACGCATCCACCCTCTCGCAACGGCCAGCCATGAACAGCGTATGATGGCCCCCATTGGCTCCGATATCCAGCATGTGGGGCCGACGCCCCGGGGGGGTCAGCGCACAGAGATCCGCCAGGAGGTCCAGTTCATACCGGCTGAAAGCGCCATAAAAATAAACGCTCCAGTCAATGAAATTGGACAGATCCCCTTCATAGACATGCCCGAAGAAGGGAATACGGAAAGGGGTTGGCCTGATTGTATCCGGTGACACCAGCAGGCGGATTACACGGTCACGGCCCGAGGGGATCCAGTGCTGATGGCCAAAGCAGCGCAAGAAGCGGAAGAACACATTCATCGACCATCCTCTCCAATCGGCCCGCGCAGATATGATCTGGATTATGGTTAAGCGTCAATCGAACGTTCCTGCCCGCCTGGACGGCGCGCGCCAAGGAGATACAAGGATCAGAAAGGATTAATTCTATATCGAAATGATTAATGCCAGGATTGGAAATGCGTGGATGAAAGGGCGGCTGTCGCTACAATGCCGCCTCCGGACGGAATGGATTGTGACGCCCCTCCCGCCGAAGATGCGCATCCCGTCTCCCCATATCAGGCAAACAGCAATTGGTCACCGAAGCACGCAAAACCAACGCCATCCGCAGCCCCGCCTTCATACAGAGATGTTTTGCGGGCAGCGTCCTGGATATTGGATGCGGGAACGACCCCGTGGTGCAGCATGCCCAGCCTTTCGACCGGCAGCATGGCGATGCGGAACATATCCTGGACTATCTGGTGCCGGGGCAGTTCGACTGCGTCCACAGTTCGCATTGCCTGGAACATATGGCCGATGTCCCTGGTTCACTGGCCCAATGGTGGGCATTGGTGCGGCCGGGCGGGTTCCTGGTGCTGGTCGTCCCGCATGAGGATCTGTACGAACAGGGGGTCTGGCCTTCCCTGTTCAACACCGATCACAAGGCCACCTTCCGGCTTGACAGCGCGCACAGCTGGTCGCCCGTCTCCCATGAGTTGCGGGCGCTGCTGTCCGCCCTGCCGGAAGCGGAGATCGAGGAGATCACGATCCAGGATCACGGCTATGATCATCGCCTGCGGCGGCCCATCGGCCCCTGGGGGCGCTGGCTCTACAGGGCCGGTTCCTGGCGCTCGGCTGTGCTGTTCCGGCTGTTCGGCACTTCCGGCATGATCCGTTGGCTTGATCGCATCCTGACCCGCCTGGAACAGGGGCTGGGCCGTCCCGTCGCACAGACAGACGGCCCGGCCCTGGCCCAGATCCAGGCGGTCCTGCGCAAGCGGGACGCCTCAGGGGCGCCGACGTACTGAGCGGCGAACCATCTCCAGCAGCAGGCGCCGCCGGACGGGGGGCAACAGGATCGGCACGGCGGGAACAAGTGTCAGCAAGGCCCAGGCCGACCCCGCCAAAGCCAGTGCCGGCAGGCTGTCGGGCCTGTAGAGCAGGAAACTGCCCGCCGCGATCACCCCGCCCAGGATGAGACCGCCCAACCCCGCCGCGAAGGCGGGGACCAGCAGCCCTGCCCGCAACCCGAACAGCCGGCAGGCCCGCATCAGGACCAGCCAGCCCACGCTCAGCAGTTCCGCCACCATAACGGCCAGTCCAGCCCCCAGGGCCCCCAGCCCCGGGATCAGGACCAGACACAGGATCAGGCACAAGCCTGCCTGCACAAACGAAGCGCGCAGCAGCGTGTCGGCATGATCGGTCAGCCGCAACAGGGTGCTGCCCAGCAATCCCGGCACGACCAGCAGGGCACCTGCCAGGAAAGCCATGGCCAGGACCGGATCAAAGACCAGGGCACCCTGTGTCCAGACCTGGAAGATCGGACCACCCGCCACCAGCAGCAGACCCGCCAGCAAGCCGGCAGCACCACCCGCAATCCGGCCCGTCAAGGCGAAGAGCAGCGCCAGTCCCCCGCTGTCCCCCCGATGATGCTGGCGCGTCATCTCCATGGCCGAGGAAAGCACAAGCTGCGACACGATCTGGCGCACCGCACCGGCATAGGTGCGCATGGTGGTGAACAGGATCAGGGCCGATCCGTCAGGGGCCAGACGTTGCAGGAACAGGACGGGCAGATGCAGCAGCAGCGGCGTGGTCGCTCCCGACACGGCATGCAGGCCGGAGCGGTACAGAATATGCCGGACTTCATCCAACCCAGGCCACCGGAGCCGGAAGGTGATGGCGGGATGGTCCCGCCAGATCAGGATGACGGGCAAGGCCCAGCCGGCCAGGATCACCATGCCAAGATGGGCAAGTGCGGCGGCCAGCAGCCCGCCACCGGTCGCCACCGCGCAAAGCTGTGCCCCCAATCCCAGGATCTGCTGCAGGCCGCCCAGATAGATGGCCAGCGAAAACCGCCCAAAGGCCGACAGCACGCTGCCCAGAATCGGCCTCGGCACCAGCAGCAAGGTGGACAGGGCCAGTATCAGCCCCGCCGGCACGGCATCGGGCGCAGTCACGGACAGCAGGCGATCCAGTCCGTAAAGCCAGGCCCCCAGGACCAGAAGCCCCCCCAGAACCAGGGCGGCGCCATAAAGGGTCAGGGCCACCGACAGGGTCTGATCAACGGCACTGGTGTCATCACGCCCCGCCGCTGCCATCATCCGGGCACCCAGATGGGCATTGATCCCCAGTTCCAGCAGGGCCAGCAGGCCCGCAGCCGCGTTCAGCGCCAGCCAGTCGGCATAACGCTGCGGTCCCCAATGCAGCAGGAAGACCGGGACCGCGATAATCTGCAGCACGCTCCAGCCCACCATGGTGAGACCAAGGGCGCCGGTTCCGGAAATCAGGCGGGCGGCAAGGCCGGTGGATGGCGGATTCATGCGCGAACAGGGGCGGGGGACAAGGGCACCGATCCTATGTGAAAGACAAGGGGCAAGACAATGAAATGCCCCTTGTCGGCAACCGCCCCCGGCAGCGTGGGAAGGCGGTTTCGTTTGACAGGTCTGCGGCACCTTCCGATGATCCGGGCGCAATTGCGGTCAGGGAACCAAACCGACGTGCGAAGGATCACCATAGGCTTTGCTCATCGTCTGTTCGGGTACCGTCCGCTCCCTGCCACCGCCATTCCAGGACGGCGCCCCCATATCCTTGTCCTGGCCTTTGAAAAGGAACTGGGGTCGGCAATGGCGGTGACCCCGCTGCTGGCGATGCTGCGCCAGGGCAGACCGGACGCGGTCATCGCCCTGGCCGGGCCGGCAGTGATGGGGCAGGTGGTGACGAGCAACCCGCATATCGACCATCTGCATGTCCTGCCCGACCCGCATCTGACGCCGCTGCGCGCGCTGCGCGCCGCGCGCCGGCTGCGGGCCGATGATGGCGGTGATTTTGACTGGCTGGCGACGACAATGGCGGCGCGGCGGGCGCGCAACGGCCTGATGGCCGCCATGGTCCCGGCCAATCATCGTATCGGCCTGGGGCTGTCGGCGGCCCTGGCGGATTATGACGGCCCCGTCGATTATGATCCCACCATCTCCATACAGGCCAATAATCTCAATATCCTGAACCCCATGGGCCTGTCCCCCGCCGGGGGTGAGCCGGAAATCTATTTCCCCGCTGCGACACCCGAAAAAATGCGCCGGCTGCTGCGCGGCGAAGGGGTGGATCCCGATCGCCCGATCGCCGTGCTGGCCGCCCAGACCAGTGGCGGACAGCCGACCGACTGGTTCGCGGATCGGTTCGCCCAGGTGGCGGACGGGCTGGCCGACAGGCTGGGGCTGCAAGCGGTCTTTGTCGGCACGCAGGCGGGGGCAGAGCTGATTGATGATATCCGGGGCCGGATGCGCCACCCCGCCGCCGCCCTGGCTGGCAGGACAGGCGTCCAGGATCTGGCCGCCCTGTTGGCCGGGGGCGACCTGGCCATCGCCCTGGACAGCGGGGCCATGCATGTGGCCCGCGCCACGCGGGTGCCGATGGTGGTCATCGCGTCCGGCTGGCAGGAACCGCACCATTGGCTGCCGCTGGGGGTGGAAACCTGCCATATCGTCTCCGGGGCCGGGGACTGGTGCCGGGGCTGTACCCGTCTTTCCTGTCCGCAGCGCACCTGCATGCAGCGGATCACGCCCGATGACGTGCTGTCGGCGGCGGCCACGCTGCTGGAGCGGTTTGCGCCCACGCCCGCCGCCCGCACCGCCCGTATCGCGGCCTGTACCGGGGTTTCCCGGTCATGAAGGTCGTTGTCTCCACCATCGGGCGGTTCCACTCCCTCAACCAGGGCCGGCAATTGCAGTCACGGGGGGCGCTGGCAGCCCTGTTCACGGGATATCCCCGGTTCAAGCTGGCCGACAGCGGCATTGATCCCGGATTGCTGCGCACCTGGCCCTGGCTGCAGGCCCCCTATATGGGGCTGATCCGCTTTCCCTGGTTCCAGCGGCATCTGGGCGATGACTGGTCCTGGTGGGCGCAAGGCCTGCACGACCGGCATGTCGCAGCCCACCTGCCGCCCTGCGATGCCGTGATCGCCCTGTCGGGCATGGGGCTGCGGACGGGGCGGGCTATACAGGCGCGGGGCGGGCGCCATGTCTGCGACCGGGGGTCCAGCCATATCGAGTATCAGGACGAGGTTCTGCGGGAGGAGTATGAGCGGCAGGGCTTTGTCTGGAGGGGCATTGATCCGCGCGTGAAGGCCCGGGAACTGGCCGAATATGACAGCGCCGACGCCATCACGGTGCCCTCGGGTTTCGTGCGGGACAGTTTCATCGCCCGCGGCGTGCCGGCGGAAAAGCTGATCCTGGCCCCCTATGGCGGCGATCTGTCCCGCTTCCGGCCCCTGGGCACGAAGGACCGGGAATTCCGCATCCTATTCGTGGGTCAGCTGGCCATCCGCAAGGGCCTGACCTACCTGTTCCAGGCCGTGCGCCGGGCCGCCATTCCGGGGGCCCGGCTGGTGCTGGCCGGGCTTGAGCAGCCGGAAACCGCCGCCCTGCTGGCCCGCGAAACAGGCTTGGCCGTGGAACGGCTTGGCGTGCTGCAGGGGGAGGAGCTGGTGCGGGAAATGTCGCGGGCCTCCGTCCTGGTGCTGCCCTCGGTGGAAGAGGGGCTGGCCATGGTGATGGCCGAGGCCATGGCCTGCGGCACCCCGGTCATCGCCAGCACCAATACAGGCGCGGCCGACCTGTTCAGCGATGGGGTAGAGGGGTTCATCGTGCCCATCCGCGATCCCGACGCCCTGACCGACCGGTTGACGCATCTGGCCGCCAATCCGGGCCTAAGGGCTGAAATGGGACAGGCTGCGCGTGACCGGATACGTCTTTTTGGCGGCTGGAATGGGTATGGTGACACACTTTATACCGCCTTGCGCAAACTTATATCGGCGGCTTGAAATACCGATAATACCAACGGTCATAATTTATGACCGTTGGTACGGCGGCGACCGCCGCCGCGCCGCACATGCGGCGTAGCCAAGCCCGCGGATGCTGGCGCCGGCGATTGAGGGGCAGGAAAGATTGACCAAAGGTCAAGATTTCATGCCGCTGGTATAAGTCGGCATTTCAAGCGTCGGCGGCATGAGCCGCCGCCGACGCTGAGTCGGCGCTGATGTTACAGGCTGCTGATCAGTCCAGCCCGACCTCTCGCCGTCTCGCCGCCATGGCGGTGGCGGCGCGACGGACCAGTTCCGGCCCGATCTCGGGGTCGGTTTCCTGGAAAACGGCGGCGATGCGTTCCTCCTGGGAATAGCCGGCGTGCCAGGCGCGGCGGCATCCGGCCATCGCGACGCGCTCGCGCGCCGTGTCATGGGCCAGGTAGAACCGGATCTTGTCCGCCGCCTCCTCGGCGCTGGCGAAGAACTCCGCCTCGCGCCCCTCCTCGAAAGCAGCCTGATGCCCGTCGCTGCGCACGGCCAGCAGGAAGGAGCCGCTGGCCGTGATCTCCATGGATTTATGGGCAATAGGGTCATGGTGCGTCAGGGTCAGGAAAGCCAGATTGACCTTGGCCTCCCAGATGGCCTGCCGATAGGCATCGCCATACCGGGCGGGCGTCAGCTCCACGCCGGCCCGGCGCACGGCCGGGTGGCGGTGCCAGCATTCACCGCCCACACGCAACCGGATCCCCTGTCCGGCCAGGGACGCCAGGAAACGGGGCCGCTGCTCATAAGGGGACCCGACATAGGAGACATCGACGGGCCGGGCCGGGGGCCAGGGCCGGGCCGGATAGTTCGTGAACGGATCGAAGGGTACGGGGAACAGGGCCATCATGCCGGCCCCGACCGCCCGGTATTCGGCAAAACTCATGTCGCGCGGCACGATATTGACGTCGAACAGAGGGATGGTGCGGCGGAACCGGTGCCAGCCGGGCTCACTCATGACATGAAAGGGATTGTCGAGGGTGAAGCTGTACAGTCGGCAGCCTGCCCGGCGCAGCCGTTCCAGGGCCCATGACTGCATCCAGAGCGGCTTGTCGAACCAGACGCGCGGCGCCGACCCTTCCAGACAGGCCTCCACCACGGCCTTGTTCAGGCGGCTGATGGCGGGACCGGCCATGGTCCGGGCGCGCAGCCGGCGCAGCAATGGCCCGCCCGCCCGCAGGAAGGGACCGATATCGACGGGCCGGACCTGAAAGCCCAGGCGCTGGAAAGCGTGCAACCGGGTCAGACATGTTCCATTCTTGTCCAGGTCGCCGACATAAACGATGTCCATTCCCTTCCCCGTCATGTCAGAATCCACGATGCCCCGTCCGCCTGATCCCGCCGCCAGGGGCGATGCCGCCACAGGGCATGCGCGCCGCCCGCCCGGGTTCCTGTGGCATTCATGGCGGCGGTTGCGCAAGCTTGTTCGGCTGCTGCCGGATCGGTATTTCCGGCGGGGATTGCGCCATGGCGTGGGGGCCGCCATTGAACACCGGTCCCTGCTGGCGCCGTTGCGGGTGGCCAGTGTCGTGGATGTCGGGGCCAACCGGGGACAGTTCGCGCTGCTGGCCCTGTCGCTTTTCCCTGGCGCGCATGTCCATGCCTTCGAACCCACGCCCCGACCGCTGCGCCGGCTGCGCGCCTGGGCGGTGGGGGAAAGCCGGCTGAGCCTGCATGACCTGGCGCTGGGGGCCATGTCCGGACAGGTGCTGATGCATCTGTCCCTGTCGGACGATAATTCCTCGCTGCACCAGCCCACGGACCGGCAGCTCGCCGAATATCCGGCGACCCCGCTGGTGGACAGCATGATGGTGCGGCTGGCCCGGCTGGACGAGATCCTGTCGCCGGTCGACCTGCCCCGGCCCTGCCTGCTGAAGATCGATGTGCAGGGGCATGAGCGCGAAGTGCTGGAGGGTTGCGGATCGCTGCTGGACCATATCGACCATGTGCTGGTCGAATGCAGCTATGTGGAGCTTTACCAGGGCCAGGTCCTGGGCGATCAGCTGGAAGCCTGTCTGATGGAGCGGGGCTTGAAGCGGGCGGGTATCTCGCATCAATCCTTTGGGATCGATGGCACCCTTCTGCAGGCCGATCTGCTGTTCAGCCGGCCCGCCGCCTGACAACGGCCTGTTGCAGCAGGTCCAGGAAGGTGCCGCCGATCTGGTCGATATCGAAATGACGGGCGGCGGCCACGGCGGCGGCGGCATGGCCCTGGCGGCGATCCTGATCCTGGCGCAGGGTCCGGGCGGCGGCGACAAAACCGGCCCGGTCACGGCTATCGACACAGATACCGGCCCCGCTGTCCATGATCAGGATCGCCGCCTCATTATCCAGCGGCAGGCCCGCCAGGATCGGCCGGCCCGCCGCCAGATAGCTGGCCACCTTTGAAGGCACCGACATGCCCCCCGCCTCTGCCCGCAGCAGGGCAAGGGTGACGTCGGCGCTGGCCAGCATTTCGGCCACGCGGTCGGCAGGCTGGTAATCCAGCAGCCTCAGGCCCGGATAGTCCCCTGTCCGTTTGGCCTGCTCCAGGAAATCACGCCCCGGCCCCTGGCTGACCACGACGATGGCCACCGCCGGATCGTCCGCGAAGGCGCGGGCCAGATCCAGGATCATGCCGGGATCATGTTTCAGCCCTAGGGTGCCGGCACACAGGAAGACGAAACGGTCCTCCAGCCCCTGGGCCGCCGACCAGGCATTGCGCCGGGGCAAGGGGCGGATATGGTCGATCGGGGCCCAGTTGCCGATGACCGTCATATGGGCGTGGCGCACGCCATGCGCGGCCAGGACATCCTGAAAGGCCGGGGCGATCAGGACCAGGGCATCGGCCTGACGCATGGTCGCGAACTCCACGGCGCCCACGGTCCGGCCCAGCAACCGACGGGCCACCCCGCCACCGGGTCCCAGCCGGGCAGCGGCCAGCGCGAATATATCCTGCACCCAGTTGACATAACCGGCCCCGGCCAGCCTGGCATGGGTCATGGCGGCGGCCTGGATCAGCGGCGGCGTATTGGCGGCCAGCACGATATCGGGCCGCACCTGCCGGATCATCCGGCCCAATGCCTGGCCATAGACCATTTCCTGTCCCAGGCGACGGACAAGGCCATACCGGTCGAACGGCGCGTCGGGCCGGCCGATGGGGGCGGGGCAGAACAGGGGCGGATCGTCGGGTTGGGGATGAAGCCCTTGATTCGGCCCGTTCAGTCCCGCAGCAAAGGCATGGGTCACCCGGATGTCCCGCCGCGCCAGCCAGCGGCCCAGTTGGGCAATGAAAGCATAACCACCGAAATCATGGATCAGGACATGGCGCATCGCCGGTAAACCTGAGGATAAGGAAAAGAAGACGGGGGTCACAGCATCCATGCGCCGGACCATCGGCACACCCCACGCTTCATGTTGTTGATAGCTACCGTTTTTACCCTTAAAGTCGTATAAAATTCGCGTCATACAAGGCTGTGCGCCGGGCCCGGCATCAGGGCGCTGATCTTACCCGTGGGTCCATGCCATAGATGGCCTGGGGTGCCGGGTATCCGTGTTGGGGAGAAAAAGCCATGTCGATCCGTCATCTGCGTTCGGGACTGGTGATCGCCGCGGCTTTGGCCGCGCCTTTCACCGTGACGGCCATGGCACAGGCACAACAGGCGGCCCAGGGCAGCAACGCCATGGCCGCCCTGCCGCCCGCCCTGCGGGCCGCCGTGCAGTCCGGCAACGGCCAGAGCGTCACCACCGCCATCAACACGTTGAGCGGCGGCAGCGCGGTGCGCGCCGGCGCTCTGGCAGCACAGGTAGTGGCCGCCGCTGAACAGATGCTGTCCGTCAATCCGCAGGCCGCCATCCAGGCAGCTTCCGCCGCCGTTTCGATCGTGCAGAACACACCGGTCCAGACCGGCGCGCCGCAGCAGACCCAGACCGTGGTGACGACCGCCGCCCGTATCTTCGTGTCGCCGCCCGTGCAGCAGGTCAACCCGACCCTGGCCGCCAGCGTCGCGACCCAGACCCTGGCAGTGGCCCGGGCCACCGGCAATTCCGCGACCATCGCCACGGTGGCCACCGCCGCTGTGACCACCGCCGAACGGCTTGTGGCCACGAACCCGGCCGCCGCGGTACAGCTGGCGTCTGCTGCGGTACAGGCGGTCGCGGCACAGCCCGTATCGCAGAGCGCGCCACAGCAGACGGTGGAGGTGGTGACCGCCGCCGCCCGCATCATCGTGCAGCCGGCGGCCCAGCAGGCCGCGCCTGAAGGGGTGGCCAGCATTTCCACCACGGTGGTTCAGGTTGTCTCCAACCCCGTCGTTTATCAGTCCTCGCCTCAGGCGGCCATCTCGGTCATGTCGAACGCCTATACGGCGGTGACCAGCCAGGCGGTGACGACCGCCGTCCCACAGGCAACCCAGACCGTGACCCAGTCCCTGAACCAGGCCAGCACAAATGCGAGCCTGTCGCAGTCCAACACCACCAACGCGGCCCAGGTCAACGCCATCCTGGCCCGATCGACGACCACGACCCAGCAGGCCGAAACCCCGCAGCAGGCCGTCACCCAGCAGCAGCCGACCCAGACGGTGCAAAACCCGGTCACCCCTCCCCCGGTGATCACTGAAGAGCCGCCGGTAAACACCTCTCCGCGCTGATCCCCGCTTTCATCGTCAAAGCCGGCCCGGCATGCCGTCGCATCCTGGCCGGCTTTTTCATGTCGGCTCTGCTTTATTTGGGTATACCCTGACAAGACAATCACATGAGACGGCGCCCACCGTCTCAAAAGGGTATATTTGCGACTTCCGAGACGCTATCCTGCCCTGGTCTAGACCCTAACGGGACAAATCATGGCTTTGTACGGATATGCCCGCGCCTCCACCACCGACCAGGATGTGACAATCCAGGTGGAGACGCTGACCCGGGCCGGCTGTGCGGTCGTGCGTGCCGAGAAGGCCAGCGGGTCCAGCCGCAAGGGCCGCACGGAGCTGGCCCTGCTGCTGGAATTCCTGCGCCCGGGCGACACGTTGCTGGTCACCCGCATCGACCGGCTGGCGCGGTCCATCAAGGACCTTCAGGATATCGTGGCGGAGCTGCGGGCCAAGGGTGTGGACCTGCGCGCCACCGAACAGCCCATCGATACCAGCACCGCCGCCGGCAAGGCCTTCCTCGACATGCTGGGCGTCTTTGCGGAGTTCGAGACGAACCTGCGCCGGGAACGCCAGATGGAGGGGATCAAGGCCGCCAAGGCTAGAGGCGTCTATAAAGGCCGCAAACCGCGCATCGATGCCGAGGCCGTGCGGCGGCTGAAGGCCGAGGGCATGGGGGGGGCCGCCATCGCCCGATATCTGGGCATCGGGCGGGCTTCGGTCTATCGACTGCTGGCCGGCGGCAGCCGCTGATCAGCCGTTTCCACCGGTGCGGCGTATAGTTCAAAGGCCACACATATCCGCGGCCCGTCACAGCCCAGGGGCACGGTCTCATGGCTGAAATGGCTTGGCATCAGGACGACGAGGCCGGGCTCCGGGCGGACCCAGCGCTCGTCCCAGCCATTGCCGGCATTGAAACCCCGGCCCGCCGCCGGCCCGACACGCAGCCAGCCAGGCTTGCCCACCTCGTCGCCTGTCACGGGCGGCACAGCCACATAATAGACGCCGTTGACCCAGCTGGTGGCATGCAGATGGGAAAGATGATGGGTATCGGCGCCCGACACCACACTCCAGGCCCGCAGGCTGAGGCCGGCGGGCCTGGAGCGCAGAAACGGGTTGTCCGGATCGACTGGCAGCCGCCCGACATAATCCAATGCTGCCCGCCATAACCGGTCGAACATACGGCGCAGCACAGGACTGTCCGCCGTCTCCAGATGGTTACGCCGCCATCCCATGCGTATGGACCGGTCGCCGGGCCGGTCGTAATGGTCCAGCCCGCTGCCCAGTTCACGGGTCAGCAGCGCCAGATCGGGATCATCGGGCCCGTGCAGGGGGAGGATGGACAGGAAACGGTCGGGATCGGTCAGGACCCGGGCGGCCTTGCTGTCGCCGGCCCAGATGGCGGCGGCGGCCAGCAGATCGAAACTGCGGGGATTGGCGAAACCCGCATCCACCAGATCACGAATGAGAGGATAGAGCCGCTCGCGCGGTCGAGCCCAGGTCAGCAGATCGATAAAGGCGCCGAACCGCTCCAGATTGGGATCAATGTCCCGTATGCGCTCGCACAGCCCGGCTGCCTGAGCGGCCTGACCCTGGAGCAGCAGGAAGGCCGCCTGCCGGGCAAGGGCAGCCATATCCGGGGAAGCGGCATCGGTCACGGCATCTCCGTCCTCACCAGCTTATGCTCCAGCATCCGGGACAAGAGGGCCGCGACATCCGCACGGATCGTCTCCAGCGGCGCGTCATAGCGGGCGTGCAGGTCCTGGCACAGATCCTCGAAATGCACGGGATTTGCCAGCAGCCCCCAGATGGCGGTACCGATACGGTCCAGGTTGAAATAGCTGCCGCTCTCGACATCCAGCATCACCAGTTCGCCATCCACCTCGGTGGTCAGCGGACCGGACGCGCGGATGAAGATCGTATCGGGGAGGAAGCTCATGAAGGCGGCCTGCTTTTCACCATGGCAACAGACCGGCATTTATGGCAGAGCCAGAGCGGCGCTGTAAATGTCATGGCTCAAGGGTGGCCTGACCGGGGTGGAAAGAGGCGAGATGACCGGCGAGCACCGGTACCGGATTTACGGGCTGACCCTGTCCAGCCCGTGCCCCTTGCCTTTCCAGTGGCCGGAACCCGATCCGGCGCGTCCCGTGGATGTTGTGCTGCGCTTCGCCCCGGTGGCGGTTCCGGCGGGAAGCCCAACCCGTCAGGCACGGCGCCTGTCTATCTATGCCGATGGCACCGGCCTGCATCAGGCTGTGCGGGGGGCGCGTTTCCTGATCCGGGAGGGTCGGGAAATCACGGCGGACCTGCCGCCGGAGATCAGTGATGCCGAACTGCATGCCCTGCTCTGCGGGCCGCCGCTCGGCTGGCTGATGTGCCAGCGCGGGCGGCCACCGATGCATGCCTGCGTGGTGGCGATAGGTCCGATGGCCGTGGCCCTGGCCGGTGACAGCGGGGCGGGCAAATCGACCCTGGCCCGTACCCTGATCGCGCGGGGCCATGAGCTGGTCAGCGATGATCAGGCCGTGATCGACCCCGGCACACGGGCAGTGCATCCCGGCTTTCCGGCCATGAAACTATGGGCAGGGACCGCGGCGCTGGCCGGCGACGCGGTGGACCCTGGTCGGCGCGTGCGCGACGGGCTGGAGAAATACATCATCCCGATGCCGGACCGGTTCCATCCCGCCCCCATGCCCTTGGGCCTGGTGCTGGTCCTGTCACGGGGGATGGAACAGCACCTGGAACGGGCCGATCCGCACGCGGCGGCCGCCCTGCTGCTGCGCTGTCTCTACCGGCCCGAATTCAGCCGTGCGCTGGACCAGGGCCGTACCGCCCTGGACTGGGCGGTGACGCTGGCACGCGCCACGCCTGTCTTCCGGCTGGAACGGACCGATGATCTGGCCGACCTGCCGGCCCTGGCCACCGCCGTGGAGGCCCTGGTCACCGGCCATCCTTCATGACGGCTGCCGCAACAGCGCCAGCCGCTGCCAGGGTTCCCGCAGGAACCGGTCGCACAGGGCGTGCATTTCCGGGGTGGCGGCGGCCTGCTTGTCAGCGCGGTCGTCCTGAAAGGGCTGGCGGCCCTTGCGGTTCCAGGCCTCCAAACGCGTGGCCTCCTCCATGGCTGCCCGTTCGTCCGGGCCGGGCGTGATGCCCAGGCGCGGCAGCAACCGGGTCGTCACGGCCCCCGGCAGCTCCGTGTAATCCAGGATCAGCCAGGCAGCGGGGTCCTTTTCCACCATCCGGGCCATGGCGGTGAAGGCGCGGCCCAGGCAGCGGGCGATGAATTCCGCGTCGCTGAGGCCGCGCTGCGTAGCCATCCCCACGCCCGACAGCAGCGGCGACCAGACCACGTTACGCAATTTCAGCCAGCCGGGCGGCTTGCGCAGGTTCGACACCAGGATTTCCAGGGGATCGCGGATGATCAGCAGCCGGTGCATGTCGGGATGCAGCCGCGTGAACAGGTCCAGTTCCTGCCCGCTGCGCAGCGATTGTTTCACCACCAGATGGCGCGCCCCCGGCCGCAGCCGCTGCCCCAGCGACCGCAGGGTCATATCCAGCGCCGGCAGCCGGTCGGCGGCCGGCACCAGGCCCCAGAAGGCACCGCAGATATCGACCAGCGCCCCCGGCTCGTCCGTCACCTGCAACGCCTCGATGCAGGACAGCATGCGGGCCGTCAGGGTGGAACCGCAGCGCGTCAGGTGCCAGATGGACAGGATCGGCGGCAGGATGGGGCCCACCGGCACATGGGCGCGGATGGCAACCTCTTGCAGCAAGAGGGGGGGGTGATTGGCGCCCGGCGGACGATTATGCAGGCCGAATAGGAAATCCGCCGGCCCCACGGGGCGCAGCAGGAAGCGCCCCCCCTCCGCCGAGGGTGCGGCCGTTACCGGCATCAGCGGCAGATCGGGCTCACTCATTGCGGCCTTCCTGCATCAAGATGAACTGCCCCACCCGCAAGGCCTCACCCAGCCCCTTGCGCAGCCGGTGGGAGGTGGGGAAGCGCCCGGCGTCTGCCGGCGTGGCGGGCCAGGCGTCCAGGATGGCGCGCATATGGCGCGTGTCCAGGATGGAACAGGCCAGGGGCGAGCGTTCGATCCGGTCGATCTCGGCCGCCATCCAGCCGCGCCGCCGGCTCATCCAGCCATACCAGTCGGCATGTTGCAGCCCGATACGGCGTTCATTCAGGATCGTGTCCGGCACGCGGTCGGCCAGGGTCCGGCGGGCCAGCAGGCGGTTGACCCCGTCCCGGCGGAACTGATCGCGCGGCAGCGACAGGCAGAATTCCACCAGGGCCAGGTCGGTATAGGGGTCGCGCCAGGACCAGCTCTGCCCTTGCAGGAAATGGGCATATTGGGCGGTGTTATGACGGTGGCGGTCAAGGATATGGATATGCCTGTCCAGGTCAGGGGAACCCGTCCGGATCCCAGGCCGGTCATGGTCGTCCAGTTGCAGGCGTTGCGCCACCTCTGGCTGGATGCTGCTCCATTCCTGCCACCAGTAATCAGTCTTGCCACGCAGACGGCGCACCTGCCGGCGTATGGCGGGAGATAGCAAGGGAAGCAATCCCTGGTTCCAGAGCGCACGGGGACGTCCGGTCCAATCATCCCGATAGGGAATGAGGTTGCGCCAGGCCGGCAACCAGCGCCCCGCCAGCATCTGGTCGGCGGCCACATGGCTGCCCGTATAGCTCAGCGTGACATTACCCGCATCACCGCTTATGACAACCTGGATGCCCTGCTCGCGGACCGCCCGTTCCAAGGGAAGCGTGGCCCAGGCGATCTGATACGGGCTCTTGAAGGGCCAGTCACGGCTTTGCAACATCCCGCCTGGAAATTCCATGGCCAGATCGGGCTGCCAGGCATCGGCCACATGCGCCGTCAGGGATGGGTAGCGGTCCCGGAAGGGCTGCAGGCGTTCCCATTCATCCCCGAAGTGCCAGGCACCGGGTTCCAGCAGGGGAGCCGTTGGGTCGGCGCGGACCGTCAGCGTATGGATGGGCGCGTCGTGGCATTGGGCCGCCGTGGCAACGATGCCGGGGGAATCCAGCCCCGCCGACAGCAGGCACAGGATGGGCGTCCCCGTGGGACAGCGGGCGGCGACGGCGCGGTCCAGATGCTCGCGCGCGGCCTCCACATAATCCCCATCGCGGGGCAAGCGCAGGGTGCGGCGCGGCACCGGTGACCAGAAGGGGGCGATGCGCGTGGACCCGTCCCGCCATTCCAGATACTGACCCGGCTGCAGGCGCCTTATATGGCGCCAGGGGGTGCGGTCGCCGACCCGGTTCTCCATCTTGGCCAACCGCAGGGCCAGCGTATCGATGTCCGGTTCGGCATCGACTTCGGGAAAGGCCAGCAGCCAGCTGGGGCGGCTGGCCACCAGGATACCGTCGGGCGTGGCCGCATGATAAAGGCTGTTCCAACCCATGGGGCAGGCCGCCAGCAGCAGCGAGCGGTTATGCGGCGACCAGCGGACCAGGGCGTAATCGCCATTGAGGCGGGCAAGTCCCTCCGTCCCCCAACGGTCGATGACGGCATCGACCAGCAATGCGGGAGCCGAAGACGGGTCCATCCCCAGGGCGGACGCCAGATCGGGAAGATTGTAGAGCGCCCCGCTGATCAGGGTTACCGCCCCGGAGGGGCTGCGAGGAAGGGAACGCGGCTGAGGGCGCCCTCGTCCGGGGGACGAGGGCTCATGGTCAAAACCGACGATGCCGCAGTCGGCATCTTGGTGAAGGCCAACAGCTCTCAGGCCGGATGGAACATGGTGGCTGAGACCACGCGTCACTGGGCCCGTTGCTGCCAGAAACATGGGAGGAACGGCTCAGGAATGGGTGTTCAGACCGCTATCATTTGTCTGGTCGCTGGTACCCAGCGTCAGGCGGGCGGCATCATAGACGCCCAGGACGGGTGCCGTCCAGGGAAGACGATCCGCATCCTGGCCGGCGGCATGATCGGAGGTTCCGACCGTCTTGGGAGCGTTCATATCCATATCCTGTACGTGTCTGCACGACAGCGGGGGCAGGGTGAAGAAGCAGACCCCAGCCACTCTTCTACTGATTGCGATCATAAAGGATACACCCGTCCCTGACAAGGGTGGCGTCCCTTCCGGTTCAGCCATACCAGACTCGGGGAGACAGGGCCGCAGGGGCATCGGGAGCCGGCAGAGCGGCCAGATATATGGTTGTTCATATACCGTTTATGAACGGACGGTCAGCGATCATGTAATGATTATTGTATTATGTCCCTTCCAGGAAAAACAACCTTAAATCTTCATACCGCTTGCATCCAGGGGTGGATATATGACTTCCTGGCAACAATCTTCCTTGTACGGAACAACCCTGTTCGTCGCAAGGTTGGTTGTCAGGCTATGCCTAATAGGGAGGCAACCGTGTCCGACTATTTCATTGGTGAAATCCGTCTTTTCCCGTACCAGAACATCCCCCATGGATGGGTGGCCTGCAATGGTCAGTCGCTGGTGATCCAGCAGAATACGGCCCTGTACTCCCTGCTGGGGATCCAGTTCGGAGGCAACGGCACAAATTTCAATCTGCCGAACCTCAATGGCCGGGCCATCGCCGGCATGAATGGCAGCGCCTTGGGCATGCCGCCCACTGTCGGCAACACGGCGGGCGCCGAAACGGTGACCCTGTCGGTTGCCCAGATGCCGGCCCATACCCACACGGTTGTCGCCGCCAATCAGCAGGCCCTCACAGCCAATGCATCGGCGAACCCGGCCAACAGTTATTTCGCCATCACGTCCATCCCGTCGCAGGTACCGGCACCGCAGCCAGCACCGCCGGCCCTATATGGCCCCGCGGCGTCGCCCATGACGACGCTGAGCACGTCGATCGTCGGCAATGCCGGCGGCAGTGGCGGGCATGAGAACCGGCAGCCGTTCCTGGCCCTCAGCTATTGCATCGCCACTAACGGCATTTATCCGGCCCGCAACTGACCGCCTGGCAAGGGAGACATGTCATGAGCGATTATTATATTGGCGAAATCCGACTGTTCGCCGGCACTTATGTTCCTGCCGACTGGCAGGAATGTGACGGAAGCATCCTGAATATTGCCTCCCATCAGGAGCTGTTCGCGTTGCTGGGTACCGTCTATGGCGGGGACGGCTCAACGACCTTCGCGGTACCGGACCTGCGGGGCCGCCTGCCCATCGGCTATGGCACCAGCGGCGGGACCGGTATTTCCCCCTATAAACTGGGCCAGGCCGGTGGCGTCACCGCCGTCACCCTGACCGAGGCGCAGCTGCCGCTGCATAGCCATCCGGAGATGGCGACGACCAACGCGGCCACCAGCACGTCCCCCATCAATGCCGTCCTGGCCGATCCCAGCGACAGCTTCAACCTCTACACTCCCGCCAACGCCACCAACGTCTCGGTGACCATGGCGGCGGGGGTCATCCTGCCGAACGGCGGCGGACAGGCGCATATGAACATGATGCCGTCCATGGCCATGCGTTACATCATCGCGCTGAACGGCTTATATCCGGCGGCGTGAGCAAAGGGAGGCATAAATGGACGCGTTCATTGGTGAAATCCGGGCCTTCCCGTATATGTTCACGCCCGCCGGCTGGCTGACATGCGATGGGTCTCTCCACTCCATCCAACAGTATCAGGCGCTGGCCGCCATCCTTGGCATCACATATGGCGGCGACGGTAAGACCACCTTCGCCGTTCCCAACCTGAACGGGCGGGTGGTTCTGGGCTATTCGGGCACGAGCACCGCCGCCGGTGGTCCCTACCCGGTGGCCGCGACCCTGGGTCAGGCCATAGTGACCCTGAACATCGCTCAGATCCCGTCCCATGACCACAGCATGGTATCGCAGCTCTCCGTGGTGCGCGTGACGGCTCCCGGTTCGACCGCTGTTCCTTCCAACCCACAGTATCGGCCGCCGGGCACCCGCGCCTACGGGCTGGGCATGTATATCAATTCGACGCTGAGCCCGACCCTGAGTACGATGGCGCCGAGCGCACTGTCGGTGGCTGGCGGCAATACGGCGCATGAAAACCGCTCCCCGATGCTGGTCATGCGCTATTGCATCTGCTTTGATGGGACGTGGCCATCCCGGAACTGACGCATGACGCCATCGTCCGCAATGGACCGGAAGGAAGGAGGGCAGGCAACCGCAAGGGGGCCTGCCCTTCGTCCGCCCGGGCTGCGGGTCCGTCCCGAACGGGACGCCGATCTGCCTTTTCTGCGCCGGCTCTACCGCAGCACCCGCGCCGCCGAACTGGCCGCCACCGGCTGGGACGAGGCCATGTGCCGCTGGTTCTGTGACCAGCAGTTCGACGCCCAGTGCCAGGACTGGAGCCGCCGCTACCCGGACGCGGCCCGGCGGCTGCTGCTGCGCGGCACCGATCCTGTCGGTCGGCTTTATCTGGATATGGACGGCCCCGACTGGCGGGTCGTTGATATCGCGTTCCTGCCCTCGGCCTGCGGTCGGGGCAGCGGCAGCGCCCTGCTGGGCGATCTCATCCGGCAGGCAGCTGCGGTCGGCAAGGGGCTGGCACTTTCCGTCGATCCCCTGAATGGCCGGGCCCTGGCCCTTTACACGCGCCTCGGCTTCGTGGCAACCGGTCGTGACGTCTCGCGCCTGCATCTGCGCCATCCCGGCGCCACCCGTGAACAGCCTGAATGACCCCCATGGATATCGCCGCCCGCCATCAGGCCGCCGAGCAGGCCTGCCGTGAGGATGACCAGCCCCGGGTGGCCGCCCTGTATGCGGCCCTGGATGCAGAAGGTCAGTGTAGTGACGATGGGTTGTTCCTTTACGGCATCGCCCTGCGTCACCTGGAACGGTCGGTCGAGGCGGTGGCCGTGCTGGAGCGGTTGATCGAACGGCGGCCAGACCATGTCAACGCCATGGCCGAACTGGCCCGCGCCCTGATCGATACCGGCGACAGGAGCCGGGCGGCAGGGCTGCTGCGGGCCGTGGTCGCACAGGTACCCGCCCATTCCGCCGGCGGCCTGCTGCTGGATCTGCTGATGGAGGAGGCGCGGGGACTGATCGCCCGCCTCGCCTATGCCGACGCCTATCCCTATGTCATGGAGGCGGCCCATATCAATGCCGCCTATCCGCAGGTCCTGGGCGCCCTGGGCCTGATCCAGGCGAACATGCGGGATTATGCCAGCGGCATCACCAATCTGCGCCAATCACTGGCCTTCTATCCCAACGATCCCGTCGCCATGACCAATCTGGCGTCGGTCCTGGAAACAGTGGGTGAGTTTGAGGAGGCCGAGGCGCTGGCCCGGCGGGTCGTCACGGAACTGGCGCCGGAACTGGGAACGGCCTGGTGCACCCTGGGCGCCGTCCTGCGCTCGCAGGGGCGGTTTGTGGAGGCGGTAGAGGCTCTGGAGAAGGGGCTGGAACGGGAACCTGACATGGTGCCCGGCCTGGCCAATCTGGCGACCATCCATTCCTTTGAAGGCCGGTTCGACAAGAGCTTTCCGCTCTATGAGAAGACCATGGCCCTGGAAGCGGCCCTGGGGGAGGATCATCCCGTCACCACGGCCTTCCTGCTGGCCTGTGATCTGTTGCGGTCGGGTGATTGGGAACGGGGCTGGGCCGTCTATGAAAAGCGCGACCAGCATTTCCACTATACCCTGCAATGGTACAAGATCGACAAGTTGCGCCCCTGGGTCGGCGATGATCCGGCCGGTCGCCGCATCCTGGTGGAAAGCGAACAGGGGCTGGGCGACAGCCTGCATTTCTTCCGCTATGTCCGCCTGCTGGCCGACAGGGGGGCCCAGGTAGGTCTGCTCACCAACGAACCCCTGGTCCGGCTGTTCGGCCTCAGCGATCCACGCATCCGGCTGGTGACGAGGGACGAGGACCCGGCGGAATGGGATTGCGGCATCTCCATGATGTCGCTGCCCTACCGGCTGGGGGTGCGACCCGACAACATCCTCTATGACCCGCCCTATCTGTCCTGCCCGCCCGCCGACAAGGATGTCTGGGGGCAGCGCCTGGCGGACCTGCCGGGGCTGAAGGTGGGACTGGTCTGGGCCGGCGATCCGCGCCCCCATGATCCCATTTCCGCCGCCATCGACCGGCGACGCAGCGTCGCCCTGAAGAAACTGGCCTCGCTGGGGACCGTTCCCGGCGTCAGCTTCGTCAGCCTGCAGAAAGGGGCCGGTGCCGCCCAGATGGCCGACCCGCCCTTCCCCATCCATGATTGGACGGCGGAACTGTCGGATTTCGCCGATACCGCTGCCCTGGTCAGCCACCTTGATCTGGTGATCAGCGTCGATACCTCGACGGCGCATCTGGCGGGCGGCCTCGACATTCCCGTGCTGCTGTTGTCGCGCTATGATGGCTGCTGGCGCTGGATGCAGAAGGGGGACACGACCCCCTGGTATCCACGCATGCGCCTGTTCCGGCAGAAGCGTTGGGCCGACTGGTCCGATGTCATACCGGAAGTGGAAGCGGCCCTGCGGGAATGGGCGGCGGGCAAGGCCGGAACCGGTCGGGGGGAATGACCGCATGCGTTCACTGCTCGCCCATGTGACGCATGCTGATATCCGCACCGACCCCTTTCCCCATATCGTCATTCCCGATGTACTGGAGGCAAGGTTCTATGCGGAACTGGCCGCCGGCTTCCCGGCACCCGGTCGCATCGCCCCCGGCCTGTCCAGTGACCGGGGGCGCGGCAACCGCCGCTATGTGCTGCCGGCCCGCATGCTGGCGATGCTGGACGACGTGCCTGACGGCTGGAAACGCTTCGCGGCTTACCACACCAGCCCGGACTTCCTGGCGGAAGTGGCGACCCTGTTCGACGGCTACTGGCAGCCTTCCATGCTGGCGGCGCTCGGCGGTCGCCTGACGGGCCATCCGACCAGCCTGTACGACCTGACACAGCCTCCTGCGGCCACGGGGCTGGAGATCCGCCAGGATGCAAGGCTGGAAATCAACACGCCTGTGCGGGACGGACCGTCCCGCGCGCGGGGTCCCCATCTGGACACGCCCAACCGGCTGTTCTCGGGCCTGTTCTACCTGCGCGCGCCGGAAGATGACAGCCAGGGCGGCGAACTGTGCCTCTATCGCTGGCGGGACGGGGTGGTAGCCACCTCACCCTTTGTCGAGCAGCTGCCGGAAACGGCGGTGGAGGAAGTGGCGCGCATCCCCTACCGCGCCAATCAGCTGGTGTTGTTCCCGCAGAACATCCACGCCCTGCACGGGGTCGGGATGCGCTGGCCCACGCCGCATACCCGCCGCTATGTCTTCATCACCGCCGAGATCAACAGGGACTGGCTGACCGGCGCCGGAGAGCCGACATGAGATTGCTGGTCCATGGCATGCAGTCCAGCGGTGCCACCGCCTTCACCCAGGTGCTGGCACAACGGCCAGGCTGCGTGGCGCTGGTCGATATTCCCAACAATTTCGCAGCCCCGCGCGTGACGACGTCCCTGGATTTCGTGGCCAAGGCCGTGATCACCACGGCCTATCCCCTGGCGGTGCATGTGGAGCGGTTCCGCCCCGACCGTACCGTGCTGTTGCTGCGCGACCCGCGCGACAATTACGCCAGCCTGCGCACCAAGCCCTACCGCCATTACAGCGGCCTCATGCATGAGAAATTCCAGATTCTGGAAGGGCTGTTCCTGGCGCGCGACCGGTTCGACGCCGTCATCCATTACGAGGATCTGGTGGCCCGCGACCCCGCCATTCTGGCCACCATGGCCGCCCTCGACTGGCCCATCACAGAGGATTATTTCCAGTTCCGCCGCTCCTATGATGAGTTGCTCGGCAGCCTCTGGGCGGCGGAACCCGCCTTGCAGGAGGAGATGGAGGTGGTCTTCGGCAATGCCCGGACCAAGGGCCTGACCGACCGGTTCCGGGATCAGAAGCGCCCGCCCGGCCTGGAGGAAGCGCTGGAAAGCCTGTGCCCTCACCTGCTGGCCCATTACCGCGCCCGGGGATCGGCGCCTGAAGATCATTATACTAACGGTCAAAAATTTTGACCGTTAGTATCCGCGCCGACTGGCGCGGCGGCGGCCCATGCCGCCGAAGCTTGAAATGCTGACCTGTCAGTATTTCAAGCCGCTGGTATTATACCAATCCGCCGAAGGTTTGACCTTTGTCGGATTGGAGGCTGGCGACTGCCAGCCCGGCGCTTGGACGAACTGAAAGCTAGAACTGTTTCCGGTCAACCGAAAAGTCAGCCAGTGGCACATAGCCATCCGCCTCCTCCCCGCCGGTCAGGATGGTGCCGTGCAGCAGCAGCCAGGCATGGGCCTGCAGAAGACCGTCCTGTCTGCGCACGCCAAGCCGGATCGCCGCTCCCCGGCTGCCGCGCCGGCGCAACAGCAGCCAGACGGCCACGGCCCGGACCAGACAGGTACTGCGCCAGGGCAGCCGGTCTGCGACCCGGTCGGCACGCCGCGCCACGCTCTGGGCCCGCGCCAGGAAGCGGGGATCGTCAGGGCTCTCCGGTCGGGCACCAGGGGCGTTCACAGTTCCCAGCAGGCGCAGCGGCACCAGAAAGACCAGCATCCAGGCCAGTATCAGCGCCAAGGCCGCCTCCAGTCTGCGTAGCCGACCGACCACCATGATCCCCGTCCCTGCTGCTCCAACGGGCACCATAGGACCGGACCGACCAGAACGCCAGGACCCGAAGCCTGCAACAAGGGGCTGGCGTTCCCACGCCGGCCGGGCTCATGATCCCCCGCCCAACCGTCCTGCTGGCCCCCATGCCGTCACCCGCCCTGACAGCCCCTGCCACCGCCCGCCGCCTGCTGGCCCTGCTGGCCGCCTCCTATGGGCGGCGACGGGGGGCACTGCTGCTGGGCCTGGGGCTGGCCGCCACGCTGGCCGAAGGGGCGGGGCTGCTGCTGCTGGTGCCCGTGCTGGAGGTAGTGGGGGTGGGCGGTGGCGGGTCGCGGGCCGCCGGCCCCTTGCTGGGGGGGCTGGGGCTTTATCTGCTGCTGGTCGCCGCCGCCGCCGCTGTGACCGCCGCGCGCTCCATCATCGGCAATGACCAGCGCAACCGCTTCGTGGATGGCTTGCGCAGCGACCTGCATAAGGCCCTGCTGCATGTCTGCTGGCCGATATTCCAGACGCTGCGCGCCAGTGATGTGAAGCAGATCCTGACGATCGAGGTGAACCGTCTGGGCCTGTGCCATGACGCGCTGGTCAATCTCGGCATTGCGGCCCTGACCCTGCCCACCCTGCTGCTGGCGGCCCTGCTGCTGTCACCGCCTCTGACCCTGGCCACCCTGGCAGCCGCCCTGCTGGCGCTGCTGCTGATCCGGCGCATCGGGAAAAGCGGCTTTGATATCGGGGTGCGCCTGGGCCGGGCGCAGCAGGCGATGATGGCCGACCTGAGCGATGATCTGGCGGGCCTGCGCATCATCAAGGGGCTGGGGGCCGAGAAGGTTCGACAGGGTGTCCTGTCCCAGCATTTTGCCGATCTGCGCCATCTCCAGGCCCGCCATGCCCGCATCATGGCCTATGAACAGGCCGCCCTGATGCTGACAGCAGCGGGGCTGGCGGCCCTGGCCGTGGCGACGGCAGCCCTGTGGCTGGACCAGCCTTTGAGCGAGGCCCTGGTAGTGATCCTGGCTTTCGCGCGTCTGGCGCAGCGGGGACTGGGCGGCATGCGGGTCTGGCGGCAGCTGGAAAGCGCCCTGCCCGCCGTGGGGCTTTATGAACAGATGCGCGACCGGCTGCGGGCCGGGGCGGAACCACCGGCCGGGTCCGACCTGCCCCCCTTTTCCCACCACCTTGCCCTGCAAGGCGTCAGCCTGCGCATGCCCGATGGGCGCCTGGCCTTGGAGGGCATTGACCTCGACCTGCCCTGCAACATCCTGCTGGCCGTTACCGGCCCATCGGGGGCGGGTAAATCCAGTCTCGCGGATCTGGTATCGGGACTGACGCTGCCGACTGCCGGCACGATAGCGGTCGATGGACATGTCCTGACCCCCGAGCGCCTGTCCGCCTGGCGCCGTCAGGTGGCCGTCGTGCCGCAGGACCCGTTCCTGTTCCATGACACGATCCGGGCCAATCTGCTGCTGGCCGATCCGCAAGCGACGGAGGCCGCCCTCTGGACCGCGCTGGAGGATGCCGGCGCCGCCCTCTTCGTGCGCGCCCTGCCCCAGGGGCTGGATACCATCGTCGGTGACCGGGGCAATTCGGTTTCCGGTGGGGAACGCCAACGCCTCGCCATCGCCCGTGCCTTGCTGCGCCGCCCCCGCCTGCTGATCCTGGATGAGGCCACCTCGGCCCTGGATGGCGGGTCGGAGGCACTGGTGCTGGAAACGCTCGACCGGCTGCGCGGCAAACTGACCATCCTGGCCGTCACCCACCGCGAGGCGACCCGCCGCGCCGCCGACCGGGTCCTGGAACTGGCGGCGGGGCGGGTCGTCCAGAACTGATATCAGATAGCTTTTTGATATCAGTTCTTGCCTCAGTATCCGGTCAACAGCATGTCCAGGGCGTTCGTGATCCGCTGATGCTGGTCATCAAGCGACAGAACGGCCTTGCCCAGATCCCGCCGCCGCAGGGTGGCGATGGACTGGGTGAACATGACATAGCGTTGCCCCCGGAGATCGAATACCGGGTTCAGGCCCATCATGGGCGGTGGTGCTTCCTTCTCTGGAAACAGGGGGACGACAACCCTTGTATCCAGCCGGTCCAGCAGGTTGGCCTGCACATCCAGAAGGTAACCGGGCCGCTGCCCGGGCATGGCATGGACATCGAAACGCGCCATCAGAACTGCCTGTATTCGGCGAGCGGCAACCCCTTTTCCTCGACATGGGCGTTCCAGGCATCCATGGCCGCCTGATTTTCCTGCTGCCATTGCGCCGCCTTCATTTCCAGAACGACGGCAGACAAGCCGCGCTCACAGGCCTGCGACAGGTTGATGTTGAGTTGGCGTGCCTCACGCAGCAGCGCTTCTGGCAAGGTCACATTGGTGCGCTGACGCACACCCGCCGTCTCTCGCGTCATGCTGGCCTTCCTGGTTGATGCCCTTGAACTATGTGTATGGTTGATACACACGTCAATGCGCATCCAATCAGGGCTGGCCCTTCCCCCCCGCCCTGCTCCATGATCAGGCCCGCCATCCACCCGGAGCCTTTCGCGCAATGATTGACCAGAACGGCCAGCCCGTGACCAAGCCCGCCCTGAAGACCTATCTGGCCACCTACAATGCCGGGGTGCGCGGGTCGAAGGAGTTCGTCTCCCTGCCCCGCGCTTTGATCACCATTTGTGACAATCTGGCGCTCGGCAAGACCACCTATGTCAAATGCGTGGAGGGCCAGGTGCAGCTGTCTCGGCGCAAGGACGGCACGGTCGCCGGCAATGGTTTGTGAGCGGGCCGGCAAGCGAAGCGGCGGAGGAAACGGTGAGCACGGGCCGCTTTGCCCTGTTCAATCCCGCCGGTCTGCCGGTTCCCGCCGGCTGGGACGGGCCTGTCTGCACCTTGTCGCGCCAGCTGACGGACCTGGCCCCCGATCTGGTGATCGCCGCCGATGCCGCCGATGCCAAACGCACGGGCCATCCCTGGCTGGGCTGGCTGCGCGATGATCCCGACCTGCTGCGTCGCGACCGCCGCCGCCTGGATTGCCTTCTGTCCCATGACGGGTTCATCGTCGACAGCCCGGCTCAGGCCCGGTTCCTGACCGACATCCTGGCCGCCACCGACCGCGCGCCCCACATCCTGCCCAGCGATGGGCTGGCACCCGACCTGCTGGCCAGCCTGCTGGCGGAGATCCGCGCGACATCGGGCTTCATCCCCGCCGCCACCGGCCCGTCGGTCGATTATGTCGTGCGGGTCGGCGGCCGCGATATCGGCTTCATCCGCCGCTGCCTGGACAGTCTGGCAGCCCAGACGGCCCCTGGCATCGGCGTCATCCTGGTCCGCTACGCGCCCGTGCCGGGGCTGGAGGCGGAGATGGAGCGTCAGCGCCCGCACTTCCGCCGCCTCGACCTGATCGACGTGCCCGCCCCCGTGACCCGCAGCACCTGCCTGTGGGCCGGCCTGCGGTCGGTAGAGGCCGATCTGTTCGGCATGCTGGACGATGACGACGCGCTGCATCCCAACCATGTCGCCAGCCTTGCCCCCCTGGCGCTGGCCGGTTCTGTCGCCATCGCCGGATCGGTGCAGGTTTGGGACGATGCAACCGGGCCGACGCCACCCGCCGATCCTTTCTTTGAACATCGCGCCTTCCATGTCCTGCCGCCGCCCGACCGCAGCGCCTTCCTGGCCTGGAACCTGGCCGTGCATTCCAGCGCCTTCCTGGCGCCATCCTTCCTGATACCGGCCATTGGCCCTGATCCGGCTTTGGACGTCACCGAGGACACCTGGCTGCTCCGGCGTCTGATGCGTGTGGCGCCCTTTGCTTCTTCCTGGCGCGTCAGCACGGATTTCCACTGGCGGCAGGGCGGAAGCGATAACACAGCCTTCACCGGCGATGGCCGGATCGAGGCCAGACTCCGTATAGATGATCGCGAAAGGCTGGATCCTGTCATCGCCACACTGCGCTATGGTGACCGGGCTGACCTTCCCCTGGCCCCTGCCTGGGGACAGGGCGCAGTACCGGCTGACCTGCCCCTCTTGACCCGTCCTGCCGACTTTCATGCTCTGCCTGGCGGTCGCCCTGTCTACATCTATGGCAGCAGCAAGGGTGGGCGCATTGTGCTCGGCGAGGTCTCGAAACATGCCCACCTCTCGGTGACGGCCTTTCTAGACAGTAATGCCACCGGCATGGCCTTTGGCCTGCCCCTGCTGCACCCTGCCGATCTGCCGCCCGACCATCTGCGCGACGGTGTCTTCATCATCGCCAGCGAATATGTGGATGTCATGAGCGCGACCTTGCGGGCGCTTGGCGCCGTCCAGATCCATAATGCCACCCCGCATATCCGCCTCTACACGGCGTTGCCGGGCTGAAGGAGAACCATGCTATGACCCTGGACCGTATCCTTGCCGATGGGTACGCGGCGCTGGCAGCAGGTGGTCGCCTGCCGGAAGCGACGAAACTGTTCCAGTGTGCTGTTGAAATGGCCCCTGGCGATCCCCGCGCGCTTATCGGCCACGCCATCACGCTGCGCGCTCATGCCAGACCGTTTCAGGCTGAACAGGTTCTCCGCCAGGTGCTGGCCCATGATCCAGCCAATGCTGATGCCTGGGCGCATCTGGGTACGACCTTGCGCCTGCTGAACCGCATGCCGGAATCCGGGGACGCGCTGGAGAAAGCCCTGGAACTGGCCCCGGGCCATACCTATGCCCAGACCAATCTCGATTATCTGGGCCGGTTCTGGCGGCGGGGCGATGTGATCCAGATCGATTATCCACCGGCCCCGCGTGTGCGCCATGGCTATGGTGCGCCCGCCCATCCACGTCTGGCCGCCCTGCTGGCCGCCGGGGATTACCGGGCGGCCGCCAGTGACTTGGCCCGCATTGCGCCAGACCTGGCCATGATCGGGCATAGCGAGGATACGGCCCACCCGGAACTGCCCTGGTGGGACAATGCCTGGTTCTTCTCCTGTGACGCTGGCATGCTCTGCGCCATGCTGGCCCGCCATCGCCCGGCCCGGTTGCTGGAAATCGGGTCGGGCATGTCTACGCGCTTTGCCCGCTGGGCCATCACCCGTTTTGCGACCGGCACCCATCTGCACAGCATCGATCCTGAACCCAGGGCCGAGATCGACACGCTTTGCGATCAGATCACCCGCTGCGGCCTGGAACAGGCGGATATCGGCTTGTTCACGGGCCTTCAGGCCGGTGACATCCTGTTCTTTGACGGTTCCCACCGCTCCTTCCAGAACAGCGATGTCACCGTTTTCTTCACGGAAATCCTGCCGGAGCTGGCCTCGGGCGTCATCGTGCATATCCACGACATCTTCCTGCCCTACGACTATCCGCCCGATTGGCTGGGCCGGCTTTATAATGAGCAATATCTGCTGGCAGCCCTGCTGCTGGCCGGTCAGACCCGCTATGACATTCTCTGGCCCGGCGCCTTTACAGCCGACCTGCCCGCTGTCAATGACCTGCTGCCGGCCACGTTCCACAATGGCCGGGGGGGCTCTTTCTGGATGCGGGTGCGTTGAAGACAGGGAGGGGCGCGAGTAGAGTCCCGACTATCCGCCCAGCTTGCTGATCGGCGGGGCTGACGGGTACAGCATCAGCCCCTCATCCTCCAGCGTCACATGCGCCTGCGGATATGCTGCCAGCGCCAGCTTCAATTGCGGGATCATGAAGCGCTTGAAATCGCGGATCCGCGCATATTCCGCGCCATGCTGGGCATGCAGGGCCTGCCAGGAAATGGTGGTTGGTTTGGACAGGCTGCGCAGCCGGTAAGACAGCCAGACATAGAGATCAAGCGCCAGACTGCTGGCGCCGATGGCCCGAATGGCCTGTTCCAGCAGCGGGATCGGGTATTTGCGCAGATTGTCGTAGAAATCCTCCGACAGCACGATGTGCTCTTCCCAGAGCGCGCCCTGCGTATCGTCCGTCATCCGCACGCCCAGCTGGCCGCCCTTGATGATGGTCTGTCGCATGAAGCCGGGCGCGCTGTCGGGCGTCTGCTGCCAGCTGAACATGACGGTAGAGGCGGCAATCCGGCGCAATTGCTCGCTGACCGACGCCCGTGTCTTGCCGCCCGGTGCCACGCCGATCCGTTCCAGGAAGGCGTTCATGGTCCGGCCTACCTGCACCTCCCGGCTGCCCGTGCGGATGGCCTGGGTTTGTAGATAGAGCATGACCAGTCGTGCATGCGCCCCGAATGGCACGCCCACTTTCACCAGTTCGCTGCGCGTCTTGCCGGGCAGATGGCCCGGACTGATGGTCAAGGTGACCTGCCCCATTTCGCGCTGCCAGACAGCATCGTCGGGAACCCGCTTGTGCGGCAGGGCGGTGAATGCCCAGCCTGTATAGGCCCAGCCCAAATCCTCCCGCTCGCCGGCCATGACTTCGGCGGCGATATCGACGAGATGCTTCTCGTCCGGGTCGGCATACAGCTTGGCGGTATCCTTGCCGTGCTGCCGGATGAGCTGATGTATTGTTCCCATGGCCTGGAAGATTACGCCGGCTTTCTATGAATGCAACCGGGACTCTACTCGCGCTAGCTATTAGAAAGGCTTTTAGATTCTAACTTATAGTTATGCGAGTAGAGTCCCGGGGATAAGTCCGAGTCGCGCGAGTAGAGTCCCGAAGGGGCGCGAGTAGAGTCCCGGGGACAGAATCGGCCCGCGAATTTTCCAGGCGTCTCCTTGTTTTCTTTTGCCCCCCGAATCGCGAACAGGGTGCTGCTGCGCCTGTGCAAGCAAGGCGCGGTCGGGAGGGGCGCGAGTAGAGTCCCGACTTCTCCCCGCCAATCAAGGGCTTGCCCCCAGGGGGGGCGGTGCCGGCCGTGCCGATTTCTGGCCTTACCCCCACCTCCCGTGATAAGTATAAAATCCTAAGTCCTGCTGCCGGGAGCCTTTCCCATGCCGTCACCTGCCCCAAGCCCCCGTTTGACCAGTCGTTTCCCAGGACTGGATTCCCGGACACTGGATGATGAAGGCTGGCATGCCGTGGCGCTGGCCCTGGCCGACGGCGTGCCGGTGGGGCGGGTCGCTTCCTGGTGCGGATTGTCGCGCGGGGCCCTGTGGCGGGCGCGGCGGCGCTGTCCCGCCTTTGACCGTCTGTGCCATCCGGCCCCGCCGCCGATGCCGGCCCCGGATGATGATCTGGCCCCCTTGCGCCAGGGTTTCCTGCGCGGGCTGGAATTGGCGGTGCAGGCCGGAGATATCCGGACCCTGCTGTGCGCAGCCGAGCTGCTGGAGATTTCGGAGGCGGATTTTGAAACGGTCCGCTTCGACCGGTTCCACGATGTCGCGTGGCCTTCATCCCTGGATGAAACAGAACCATTTTTCCCGTTGCCTCCGGTTGCGCAGGGTTCAAAGCAGGTTCCGGTTAACCGGAACCTGCTTTGGCGGCGACGGCCGCCGCGCCGCTTGTGCGGCGTCGCCCAAGCGGCGGATGCAGCGGCGGCGTTTGAGGAAAATGCTCTATCCCCCAGCCTCAATACGGGCTGCGATATAGGGATAGGCGTTCAGGATATGAGCGGGCGTCACCGGCTCCCGACGCAGGGTCAGCAGGATGTCGCTGACATACTGGGCTGCGATGATGATGGTGGCGGCCTCCATCTCGGCGGGGTCCAGGTCGCCGGGCCGGCACAAGGGCAGGCCCCGCATCTCCCCTTGCCGGCGGCTGTCCAGGAAACCGCGCAACCGGCTGCGCGCCGCCAATGGCAGCCCGTCGCAGACCAGTTCCCCGCCCTGCCCCGCGCCATAGAGCCAGATCGGCCCCGTTTCTGGCAATTGTGCAAGATCGTCATCCCGCCAGAGCCAGGGCAGGCTGCCAGCCAGGGCCGGATCCATGTCGTTGATTCCCGTCAGCTGGTGAGGTCGGTCGCAGGCCCTGTCGCTGCTGGCGGCAGGCCAAGGCCGGGGCGTATAGTCCATATCCGGCACCCGGACCAGGGTCAGGCTGGGAACCGGCGGCAGGGCCACGGGGCCGGCGGCGGCCAACCGGGCGGGCAGGTCCAGGGTCAGCCCCATCCAGCCCCCGTCCGCCTCTGCCTTCTGGAATCCTTCCCCTTCCTCCAGGGACATCAGCTGGGCGGTGGGGCAATAAAGGCCGCCGGCCCGCAGCCAGGCTCGGGCCAGCGGCCTGTCTTCCCCCCTATCGGCCTCATCGGGCGGCGGCAGGATCAGCCGCTCCTCCGCATTGACGGGAAACACCGCCGCCCCCTCGGGAACAGGCCAAAGGCCGGCGGCGATGCGGGGGGCCCCGTCCTGGGCCCCGTCCTGGGCGGTGGCCAGGGAAGCGAGATGACCCGGATGCCAGGCCACCCCCTCGGGCAGGATGGCCAGGGCGTCCAGTCCCGCCAGACCCGTTTGCAGCGTCTCCAGCCCGACGGGACCGGACAGGCGGCGCTGGACGATGCCGGCTGTCGGGATGTCTGGGCTGTCGGCAGGCAGCAGGGCCGTGACCGACAGACCCCCGCCCGCCTGCCCGGCCAGCTGCTGCAGCCGGCCCGGCAGATCGTCCTGGCCGGGCAGCAGTACGCCGACGCGGGCAGGATGCGTCCTGGCGCGGTCGTGCCACAGCCGATCGAGCAGGCCGGGCAGCGGCTCCAGCAGGGTTTCCAGGCAGAGCGAGCGGTTGAAGATGGCCTGGGCCTCCGCCGCCATGGCACGGGCCTCGGTGGGGTGTGTGCGGATCCAGGCCACGCGCTCCAGGATGCGTTCGGCTGTCTCTTCCTCTCCCCCCTCGGTATCGACATAAAGCACGCTGTCCCCGAACCAGTGCCTGATAAAGGGATGGCGGTCGGCGATGATCACGGCGCCGGCGGCGGCCAGTTCGAACACGCGCATATTGGGTACGCCGTCGGCCCGGTGCTGCGGCAGATGCAGGCACAGGCCCATGCCCCAGCGGTGGGCGGCCTGGATCACCGATATGCCGTCGAAGGGCAGCGGACCCTGCCAGGCCTCGGCCAGATGCGACCAGCGTTCCGCCGTACCGTGCAGGGCGAGAACGCCGGCCTCCGACAGGCGGCGCAGCAACATGGGATAACGCCGCCCGTCCCAGTTGGACCCGACATAGAACAGCCGGCTGTCCGGTCCCAGTTGGGGAGCCAGGATGGAGCGTGGGGAACTGACATGGAAAGGCAGGGTCGGGGGATCGCGCCCAACCCCGGCCATCAGCCCCGCCAGATGCGCCGCCAGCTGCGGTCCGGAGACGAGATAGGCGTCATGGGTCAGCTCAAACGCCTCCCCAAGGCTCCGTACCATCATGCCCGCCCCTTTCAGGAGCGATGGCGGGTTCCAGTAGCAGGCCAGCCAGGGATGGGCTGTCAGCTTGCCCGACGATTGGGGATGCAGGCACAGCACCGCATCGGGGTTCATCGCCTCCACCTCATCCGACCGGCTGAGGATTGCCGCCTGCCAGCCCAGGCCCGTGATGGCCCGTGCCAGACGCAGGGCCAGCTCCTGCTCCGCAATGGGATGGCTGGGGCCGTAGGGGTTCAGAAGCGCCAGGCGCAGGGCTGTCCGGGGAGCCGACATGGGTCAGGCATAGCTGCTGGTGGCGAATTCCGGGCGGTCATCCCGCACGAAGAACAAATCCATCTGCCACAATGCCCGGTCATGCGTCCGCCATTGCGGCTCCGACATGTCGATGACGCGGAAGCCGCGCTCGGCCATATAGGCGCAGATTTCATGGAACAGCATGGCATCGGGATGGATATGGAAAAGATAGGTCTCGATCACCACCAGGCTGGTCTGCGGCAGGAGTGCTGCCGCCCCTTCCAGGATGGGCCGTTCGAACCCGTGCGTGTCCAGCTTGATCAGATAGGGGCCGGGCAGGCCCAGGCGCTCGACCTCACCGGCCAGCGACACCTGTGGTACCGGCCAGCGTCCCTGCCCCGGTTCCGTGCTGGCGGCGCCGCCATAGGGGGCGTCGGGATCGTTGGAGAACCAGACCTCGCCCTGCGTGGCACCCGCCGCCGCGATGACATGGCTGAAGGCGGGCTCGGTCGCGCACAGGGCCTCCAGCTTTTCCCGCCAATGGCCGAAGGCTTCCACCAGATGATAACGGGCCTGCGGCCAGCAGGGCCGGGCCTTGAGTGACCAGGTTCCGTCCGAGGCGCCGACATCCAGGACGCTGGCCACCTTCACCCCGCGCGCCTGGATACGGGCCAGCGCCGAGGGGGTCTCCAGCGTGTCGTCCCGCAAAAGCCAGCGCAGCCGTTTCAGGGCAGCATGGGCGTCGGGATCGATGGAAACGGCCCGGCTCATGCACCGGATGGCGCCAGGCCTGTCACCCTGCCGGTTCAGGCAGCGGCCCAGTTCGACATGGCCCTCCGGATCATCGGGTGCGGCTGCCACGGCCTGGGCGAACAGGATCTGCGCCCCCGCCTCGTCCCCGCCCGCCACGGCGGCCCTCCCCTCGGCCAGCAGGGCCGCGACATCTTTCCTGCTCATCATCTTTTGCCCCTCTTTGTCCCCAGCATGCCATGGAATGGTGCGAACTTTCGACCGTTGCGTCAGGGGCTTATACCAAGGGTCATGGACCATGACCCTTGGAGGACGCCGACCGGCGGCCCGCGCACCCCTGCGCGCGCAAGCCAAGCCGCCGGATGGCGGCGCCCGGCGACTGAAGGCGAGTGCACGTACCAAGAGTCATGCTCCATGGCTCTTGGTATTAAGGCCGCATCCGCGAGAATCCGCTTCTTCTCAGCCCGGGGATTGGGCAGAATCCACAGCCAGTTAGCCTTGTGCCGAGATTGGAAATTCATGCGCGTCGCCCTGTTGAACAGCTTTGACATCAATGGCGGTGCCGCGCGGGCGATGCAGCGTCTCCGCCAGGGGCTGGGCCGGATCGGCATCGACAATACCCTCTATGTCTCCCGGGCCTGGGGCACGGACCCGGCCATGGTGGAGGTCAAGCCCGACACGCCGGATGAGCTGGCCGACTGGCAGCGGCGGGAAGCGCAGGTGCGGGGCGAGGAAGCGCCCTACGCGGTGCTGCGGGGCTGGGGCCCCTTTCATTCCGAACGGGCGTCGCGCGCGCAGTTGCTGGAACAAAGGCTGGGTCCGGTCGATGTGTTCAATCTGCATTGGACGCGCGGTCTGGTCGACTGGTCCACCTTCATGCCCGCCCGACGGCCTGGACAGGCCCTGGTCTGGACCCTGCACGATCAGCATCCTTTCACGGGTGGCTGCCATTATGCGGGCGATTGTGCGGGCTTCACGGCAGGGTGCGGGCGCTGTCCCGTGCTGGGGTCCGACCGGCCAGACGATCTGTCGGCCCAGGTGATGGCGCGTAAGGAGCAGGCGCTGTCGACGCTTCGGACGCCGCTGCATTTCGTGACGCCCACCCGCTGGATGGCGGCGGCGGCGCAGCGCAGCCGGCTTTTTGCCGACCGGCCCGTGCATGTCGTTCCCCCCGGCCTTGATACCGGCCTGTTCCGTCCCGTCGATACCGGTCTCTTGCGTCAGAAGCTGGGGATCGCGCCCGATGACCGCGTCGTGCTGTTCGTCGCCCATGTGCTGACCGATCCGCGCAAAGGCTATGCACTTTTGCAGGCGGGTCTGTCGGCTCTGCCCGATCCTGCCGGCATTGTGCTGGTGACCGTGGGTCAGGGGGATGTCCCGGCCCCGGTCGGCATCCGAACCCTCGCCATGGGGCCGCTCGACGCTGATGCCGACCTCGTCCCCCTCTATGCCCTGGCCGATCTGGTCGCGGTGCCCAGCCTTCAGGACAATTACCCGAACACGGCCCTGGAGGCGATGGCCTGCGGTACCGCCATCGTTGGCCTGCCCATCGGTGGCCTGTCTGAGATCACGGGAGACGGGGAGCGTGGCCGCCTTGCCGGCGGTACCGATGCCGCCGCCTTCGCCCACGCCCTGGCCGACGCCCTGGGGGACCGCGCCCGGCTGGCCGCCTGGGGTCACGCGGGCCGCGCCTTCGTGGAACAGGAATGCACTCTGGAGCGTCATGCCGGCCGTTATGCCGCCCTCTATGCCGCCGCCCTGGCCGAGGCCCGGGGCGGGGCCGCTACCGTTCCCGCCACGGCGGCCCGCCGACAGGCCAATGACGCCCGGCGTACGGCCATTCAGACCCTGACCCCGCGTCATGGCGGTCTGTCCGACGGGTCGTTTGGCATTTGGGATTTTCTGCTGGCGGAGCAGCAGCGCCGGGGCATCACGGGTCATGGGCTGGAGATCGGGGTTTTCCGGGGCAGCGGGCTGGCCGCGATGGCCCCGTATCTGCGCCCCGATGAACGGGTTCTGGCCATCGATATCGCCCCACAGCGCGATCTGGTGGCCGGGCATCTGGTCGGCTTTGGCCTGGATGCCGCCCGTATCGACTGGCTGGAAGGCTGCTCACGCCAACTGCGCCGCACCGATGCCGCCGCGTCCTGGCGCGGGACCTGCCGCTTCCTGCATATCGACGGGGAGCATTCCTACGACGCCGTACGCAATGATCTGGACTGGTGCACCGACCTGATGGCGCCCGGCGCTGTGATCAGTGTGGATGATGTCCTGCGGGCCGACAGTCTCTGTGTGACCCACGCCCTGTTCGATCATCTGCGCGACCATCCCCACCGGCTGCGTCTGTTCCTGTGCGGCCTGGGCAAGGCCTATCTCTGTGCGCCAGCCGATCTCGGTCTCTACCGTCAGGCCTGCCTGGACGGGCTTCTTACCTGGCTGGAGGCCGATCACGGGCTGAAGATGCGGCTGGCCAAGAACAGTCACGCCTGGGAACTGGATTATCTGGGCATTACCGAACGTGGCGATGATCCCCCCTATATGGAGATCGGCCGCTACCGTCACACGCCTCCGCGTTGAAACCCGTGGGAGAGCGGCTTTACCGCGATGCGGCCTGTATAATCGACCCGGTTGAGCAGCAGGGGGCGGTCTTTTCCGAAATACTCATCCACAGCCCGCCGGGCCCCCTGCCAATGCCCGTAATCATCGATGATCAGTACCCCTTCGGGCGACAGCCGGGGATAAAGCTGTTCCAGCTCGTGTTTGGTGGAAGTGTACCAGTCTGTGTCCAGACGCAAAAGGGCGATACGGTCCGGCGCCTGGGCCGGGATCGTCTCCTCCACAAGGCCCTTCACCAGATGCAGCCGGTCGGATGGGTATCCGGTACTGTCCAGGTTGGCGCGAACCGCCTCCATTCCCGCCCGGCACCAGATGGAGGTGGGATCGCCCGCATCCGCCCCCGCCAGCAGGCTTGCCGCCGGTACCCCGCTCACATCCCTGTCCGCCGCTGTCGGCGGGGGCATGCCTTCGAACGTGTCATAGGCATGGATGGTCCTGTCCTCCACCCCGCACTGACGCAGGGTCAGGGCCATGACCATGACCGATCCACCCATCCAGGTGCCGCATTCCACGAAATCGCCCGGAATGCCCGCTTCGACAATGTAGCGCACGGCCTTGTACAGGGCGTACATGCGCGACGACGAGGTCATGGTGGCGTGATGGGCTGCTGCGAAGACAGGCAGGAAGTCCGGATCATAATCGGGGGGCAGATCCACCATCGCAATCCCGGCAGCGAACAGGAAAAAACATTTCCTATCATGCCTGCCTGTACCGGGACCAGTCCCCCAACCGGAGCCGACGTGACAGCTTTATTGTGCTATCTAACCATGACAGATCCATTTCTCCTCCGGAGTCCGGCACAGTGCGCTTCGTGCAGCTGACAACCTTCTATGATCAGTATCTTCGGGAGTTCTACATGGCCCGCCCGGGGCTGGCCCAAGGGACCTATGCCGAGCAGATGCGCGTGCTCATGGCTGATGGTTATAGTTGCCTGCATCTGGTCGGGCTCGACATGGGGCCACATGGCTATGCCCCCGCCTTGATCGTCGCCAATGCGCTGTCCCTGCAGCATGCCTGGGCGCGCGAGAACGGGTTGACCGTGGCCGATGGTCCTGCGGGCCTGCCGGCGATCCTGTTGGCGCAGATGGAATATTACCGACCGGAAATTCTCTATCTCCAGGACACGTTCTCCTTCGACGCCCGCTTCCTGGCGACCCTGCCGGCAAAACCCCGGCTTGTCCTGGGCTGGCGGGCGGCCGCCATCGATAAGGCGACCGACTGGCGCGGCATCGATGTGCTTCTGTCCAGTGACGCGGGGTGCAGGGCTGAAGGCATCGCGCGGGGTGCGAAACGGGCAGAACTGTTCTTGCCTGGCGTGCCGGCGGATTTCACATCGCACCTGGGCTCCGGTATGGCAGAGCCCCTGCCGGACCTGGTCTTCTGCGGGCAGTTGAGCCATGAGCATGGCAGCCGCATCCAAATGCTCGACCTTGTGGCCCGTACGGCATTGGATCGAGGATGGAATCTGCGTTTCCATGTGGCTGTGGCGGCCGGGCTGGTGTTGCCACCGGCCCTGTCGACCGTGCTGTCACCCGCCCTGTTCGGTCGGCCCATGTACCGCGCATTGCGGGATGCCCGCCTTTGCCTCAACAATCATATCGACATATTGGGCGGTCGCGGCCAGAACATGCGCGTTTTCGAGGCGACGGGGAGCGGAGCCTTCCTGTTGACCGAAGAGGATCCGAACCTGACCAGCCTGTTCGAGGCTGGCAGGGAAGTCGCCACCTTCCGGTCAGATGGCGAGTTGCTGGAGAAGATTGACTGGTATCTGGACCACCCTTCTGAACGGGATACCCTGGCAGCGGCTGGCCATCGGCGCTGTCTGGCCGATCACAGCCGGCCAGGCCGGGCCGCCTGGCTGGACCGCCTGATCCGCGCGGCCATATAGCCTTCAGGCCTTCTGACCGTCACCGGACATAGAAGGCGTCCCCCCAGCTGGAATGATAGGGGCAGGTGATGGCCACCCGGCGCAGACCGGCTGCTCCCAGGATCTCCTCAATCTCCTCAATCTGAGCACAGCCCGCGTAAAGCTCGTCGAAATTCACCTCGATATTGATGGCACGGACATGGCGCAGGATTTCCGGCGCGCCGGCCAGGGCAAGGTGCTCCGCCCCCTGAATATCCATGTTCAGGAAATCAATCTCCGCCGGCTGCCAGCCATGGCGGCGCACAATATCGTCCAAACGCGCCAACTCTACCTCGACCTGCCGTGTTTCCGTGATGCTGGGGTAGAAGACCAGATGCCGGTGCAGGGGCAGGATGGAACTGCTCTGGTCGCTGGATGTGATGCGCAGAGTGGTGGTGCCGTTCCGGTCGCCAGCCGCACAGGCAGCGATCTCTATTTCAGGACGGTCGGCGAACCGTTGGCGCAGTTCCGCCGCGAGATCCGGATTGGCCTCCACCAACAGGATGCGGTTGATCCCGTGTTCCAGATACTGGACCGCCTCCTTCCCAAGATGTGCACCGACATGCAGGACGCTGGCGGGCTGGATCCCGTACTCCGCCAGCAGGGTGGCCGTATCCAACATGCGGGGCTTGTCCCCCCGCAACAGGCCCCGCAGGCGCTGGTTGATGGCCAGGAAGTTGGAGTAGGTGAAATCCTCCAGGCTGGCTTCCCAGGTGAGCGGACCCCGCAGCGTGTCCTCGACCTTGTAAAGGTCGTACCCCTGCTCGCTCAGATAGGTGAAGACCCATTCCAGTTTTGTATGGGCGTCCGGATAGGTGCCGCCATATTCGAACTGGACGAAATCAACCCGGGCCCGGCGCAGCAGGTCTGCTGCCCCCCGGACCACTTCCCACTCCCCGCCTTCTACATCGATCTTGAGAAAATGGACGTGACGGATGCCCTGTTCGGCGCACAGCGCGTCGAGCCGTCGGACATCGACATTCACGATGTCCGGGGCAGGCAGCGTATCGAAAATGGGCGCACTGCGCTTGTAGAAGCCGCTGAAACTCGAATGGGTCGCATAATAGGTGAATTGACGCCGGCCTTCCTGATCCCCCAGACCGATGGGCAGGACCGTGACCCGCTCGTCCAGGCTTGTCAGCCCCGCTTGGATGGCCGGATCAACATTGACCAGCGGCTCAAGGGCCAGCAGACGACAGCCTGGGGCATGGGCCAGGACCTCCCGGGTCCATTCGCCCCGGTTCGCACCGACATCGATGACGGTATCGCCCGGCTTGATATGCCGCTTGATGACATTGATTTCGGCCTGAGTGACCATCGTCGCTTCTCCAAGGGGAGGGTTTCAGCGGGCGTAGATATCGCCCCAGAGCTTCGCGTTCGCGGTACAGGCCGTGGCAAGCCGGGCCAGCAGAGTGGCCTCGTCTATCCAATCCTCCAGGTGGAATGTCGGCAACTCACCGATGGAGAAATTATATTGGGCATAGCCGAGGGCCCTCAGCAACTGGACCGCTTCCGCTGCATGGGCCAGATATTCGGTCGTGAATTCGAACGATATGATCCCGATCCGACGGTCCAGACCCCGCAATACATCGACCTCCGCCCCTTCGACATCGATCTTGCAGTAGTCGGGCACGCCATGCTGTTCGACCAGATCGGCCAGCGTGGTGATGGCGACTTCGTGCTGCCGGTCCCAGCGCTTTCCCAGGAACCGGCCTTGCTGCCAATGTTCCTTGAAAGTGCTCAACACCGGATCGGTTTCGCAGATATGGAGAATGGCGTTACCAGAGGTGGCGCCAACGCCTTTCTCGATGACCGTGACCCGTTGATTATCCGCAAAGCGGTTGCGCAGGGCCTTCGCCAATCCGGGTTGCGGCTCGACGCAGATCACCCGTGCCCCGCGCGCGGCGAACCACGCGGCCTTGTCGCCATTATAGGCTCCGACATCCAGAACAAGGCTTTGCGTGGCGATCAGTTCAGCCACGATATGCTCGACCCTCATCATCCCTCCTGCCTCGACACTTCCGGGGAAAGCGAGGTGTGCCTCGTTAAACCCAATCCGGATCGATCTGGCCTATCAGATCATTGATCGCGTGGACTTCCATATCAGTGATGAAGCCAAGAGGGCGTTCGGAATTCCGGCGGCTGTCACGGAAGATCGGATAATGGCTGGAAAGAGACCCTTTCTGGGCCGCTGGATCGGACGTTTCCGCAATGAGCAGATCGACCTCCTGCCCCCAGGTCAGTCCCATGAAGGCCATGATCCGTCCAAGCGTGCCGATCGTCTCAAGGCACAAGGTCTCGTACCGGATCGACAGACAATCCGGATTGGAAGCCGCGATCTGCTCCATCATGACGTTGATCATGACCATGGTCAGGGTCTTTTCCAGGATGGTGCGGCGGCGGGGGTCGGCTGTATCCGCGATGGTGGCGAAGGCCTGTTCCAAGGCCGGTTGCACGGGGCCGAAATAGCGGTCGAGAAAGTCCGGTGACCGGACATGGCGGGCTTCATTGTCAAGATAGATGGATCCAAGCCCGTCGCGGTGAAACAGGCTGTCGGCGCTGTAAATCGGATTGCGGTGAATGAAGCAGGCCTTGGCCGGGAAAGCCGACAGCAGAGCTCCCGTGGACAGCAGCCCATGTACCTCCTTGACCAGGACATAGTGCGGCGCCGTGTCATTGCGTACCAGGTTGCTGGCCACATTATGGGCGGTCGCATCAAAGTCCGGCGCCAGGGCCGCGTTGTAGAAGCGGCGCAGCGGATGATCATCGCTCAGTGCCGGCACCCAAGGAGCCGCCGTATGGTCCGGAGGCGGCGCCATATCCAGCCGGGGCGTGAAGCCATAAAGGCCTTCCATCAGGAAGCGCAGAGGTGTTGATGTCCGCCCTATCAGGGATGCCAGCCAGGTCGTTCCACTGCGTCCGACCCCCAATACCAAGCGCAGATCGATGGTCATTCTAGGTAACTCCGAACGGATTAATCTGTTGGTTGGAAATATGCTTTCAGCTTAACGAAGCAGCACCGGCGTGTCCCATGGGGTAAAAGGCACTAAACCACCCGCCGCAAGATCCGGCCGGCGGGTAGAAGCAGCCCGTTCATTCAACAATGTGGCCGCGACCGAAAAACTGCTGTTGGAAACAGCGACATGGTCGGCCCGCCGCAAGCATTCAAAATCTAGCAGGAATTCCAACCCAGGGGGAAGTGGCGGCAGGTCGGCAGCTGTCATGGGATCGTAGGCGGCAAAATCACCGACGATGCCGGCATCGTCGGTGGCGACATAAAGCTGAGGCCGGTACAACCGCGGCCACAATTCCGCAAGCCAGGAGAGATACCAGGCGGTTGGTGCGATCCAGAAGGGTCCATAACCGAAATCGCCGCGCCGAATATGGATTGCGACCAGGGTGGAGCTGCTGCTTGTCACGGGGGCCAGATAGTCATTCAGCAACTGCGTCACAGCCGGGCGCCAAGCCAGCATCTCGCGCCATTGCGTGCGATAGGGACGCAGGCAGGCCGTATGATACTGGCAGAATCCCCGGAGATCGACATCGCCGACATAGGCCCGTCCTTCCAGGGCCGCGATCATCATATCCGCATCTTCCTGCATTTCAGGCAGGGGGGGACCCGGCAGGGGTTCATCGGCGTTGAACAGATCGCGTCCGAGCCAGTCAGGCAATTCCAGACGCAGTCCCTGCCGTTCCGCCAACAGGCGCAGGAACCCGTACTGGAAAATCTGGTTCCCGAAGCGCCCATTCTGGCCCAGGTTGGTCATGCCGATCCGGCCAGCGCCCTCTTGCGCGCGGCCGGTCGCCCGGGGAGGGCCGAACAGCCGACGGGCATTGATCATGGCCAGCCTGGAAAACGCACGGGCATGGCCGGGAGCAGCCGCTTGCGCCTTCTTATACCAGAAGACCGCCTCGTCCAGCTTGCCGATATACTCATAAGCGCGGGCCAACCCGACTAGAACGTCATATCTGCTTGAGATACCGGACAGATGCCGGAAGATATCCAGCGCTTCCTCATACTGTCCGTCCCGGGTCAGGGCATGTGCAAGGTCGATCCGGGCATCGATATCGTCAAATGCAGGGCCGTTGCCTATCCCGGCCCGGCTCATTGCAGCTCCAGTAAAGCGGATATCCGGGCCGGCAGTCTGGCCAGGATGAAACCTATACCCTGCGCACCCGCATCCACCCGGACGGGCTGCTGTCCGCCCGTTTCGTACCAGGCCCGTGCAACGGTTATCCAAGTCGGGTTCGTCCCCAGTTCTTCCGCCCGCCGGATCAGGGGTTCTGCCTCTTCACGACGATCCAGTAACAGCAAGGCACAGGCACGCAGAACCAGACTCATGCAGTGCGGCGTTTCCTCCTGCATGCGATCCAGTTCGGCCAATGCCGCTTCCGCCTCTTCCAGGCCGATCCATAGGAGCGCCCGGTGGCGGAACGACTGTGTGTCCGTAACCGGCAGTTTGCCGATATAGTCACGCAGCTCATCATGGTGCCCAGTCATCAGCAGGGCGGTTGTCAGCCCCTGCATAGCTACCGGATTGTCGGGGTCCAGCATCATATACAGACGCAAAAAATTCAGAGCCGCCGGATCGGCGTTACTTTGATATTTCTGTGCTGTCGTCAGCAGGAAATTGCCCACAGGCCGTAACAGCGGCACCATGGCATCCGTGAGGGGCTCATCGGGTTTGTCGCAAGCCTTTCCCTTGGCCGTGAGCGTCAGAACCCGCAACCAGCTGACAACGGCGCCATTCTCCCCTGGGTCTGGAGCGGTGGACAGATCTTTCTCGGCATCATCGAGCCGTCCATCCGCGAGGGCCCGGGCGACATGCTCGACAAAGCCTTTGAAGCGCAGCTCCGGATCAAGCCGTTCTGTAGCAGTCGGGTTCTGGCCTGTGGAAAGCAGCAAGGATTCCAGTTCGAAACGGGCGGCGGCGTGGTCGTACATCAGAGCAGCAGCCTTGCGCATCTGCCCGATGGCATGGACCTTGTGGCCGGCCCTGGCCAGCGCCAGCCCCATTTCGTAATGGTAGTTGGCAAAGGTGCTGATGCGTATACGCTGCCGCCATTGGTCAATGACGACCTCTGACAAGTCCCCGGCTGATTGCAACGCCCGCCTCCTTTGCTCATTCCCGTACAATAGACCGGATGGTCGTACGGATCATACTGAACGCATTTGACATTGTTCGGTCACAACGGCAAGCGCAAGCACCCGGACTATCGTGTCGATGTCTATGTCGACCGCCGCTGGCGTGGCTTTATCCTTGTCGCCGCGATATCTCCTGCGAGACAGTGTATCCGCCTCCCCCTTGTCGGGGTCTCTTGGGTCGGCCTATCAGCCGCCGGCCAACAGGGTTCGGGCGAAGCGAGTGAGGGACTGATGCCGACACTGGATTGGATGCGTACTGAATTCCATTATGGCTATGACAGCGGCGATGTCTTGCCGGTCATTGCCGATGAACGGCGGCGCCTGGAGGAAGAGCGGATCGGCGGCTCTTATCACGATGTTTATCAAGCGGCGCTCACGGCGGGCATCTCGCCGGGATCGCGGGTGCTTGAGCTTGGGCCGGGCCGCGGATCCTGGACGCGGGCGCTCTTGTCACACCTGACCACGGGTACTTTGCATACTGTCGATTTCCAGGACATTACCCGTTGGCTCAACCCGGCGGATTACGGAGGACGCCTGATCCCGCATCAGGTCACCGATAATAACTACGATGTGCTGCCGGACGGGCATTTTGACTTCCTGTTTGCCTGGGGGGTATTGTGTCATTGGGCTCAGGACGACATTGAAACCATCTTGAGACGGCTTCGCGGCAAGCTGCGACCGGGCGGACGGGCCTTCTGCGGCTATGCGGCCTGGGACAAGCTGGATCGGTTTGGTTGGGACAAGGGCGGCGTGCCGACAGCGTTCCGCGACCAGCCCGATGCGGCGATATGGTGGCCACGCAATACGGTGGGGGATATGGCTCGCCTCTGTGAGCGTGCAGGCTGGCGGGTGCTGGAGGCTGACCTGGACATCGTCGCCCGCGACGGTATCTGCCTGCTGGAGGTGCCTGTCGACGCCAACCAGGAGACCTTGCCATAACCGTCTACCCCCCAATCGGAGGTGACGCCTACTGTCGGTTAGGAGTTTTGACCGACGGTATCATACTAACGGTCAAAATTCTTGACCGGTGGTATCCGCGCCGCCTTGGCGGCCTTTGTCATTCATGGGGTTGTAGAGATTCTTGAGGGCGGCACCCCCTCAGGTGCATGAGGGTGGGTGTCCTGTATGTGGACGGTGGCAAGCATGCTTGCCACCGTCCCTTTTCCTTTTATAGGATCAGGTCCGCCCCCGTGATGCTGGCCACGCCGTTCAACATCACGGTCATATCGGCATCCCCGTCCCCATCTAGATCGGCCAGCAGGTTCACATCGCTGCCCACCAGTTCCCAGCGCAGTTCGCCCGCGACATTGCTGAAGGCGGCACTGTCGATCCAGGTGAAGGCCTGCATGCCAGCCAGGGTGCCGTCGGCATCGAGCCCCGTCAGGTCCAGCCTGTCGCCGTCGATGGCGGCGAAGTCCGTCACGACGTCCCCGTCATCGACGGCATAGGTGTCGGCCCCGGCACCACCCATCAGCGTATCGGCCCCGGCCCCGCCACCCAGCGTATCATTGCCGGCCCCGCCGGTGATGGCATTGGCCAGCCCGTTGCCGGTGCCCGCGAAACCGCCTGTGCCGGTAAAGGTCAGGACCTCGACATGGTCAGCCAGGGTCAGACTGCCCAGGCTGGTGGTGATGGTGTCCGTTCCTTCCCCCGCCGCCTCGACCACCTGGTCGCCGGCATCATCGACGATATAGAGATCATCGCCGATGCCACCCGTCAGCGTATCGGCACCAGTACCGCCATCCAGCGTGTCATCGCCGTCCATACCGGCCAGCGTATCCGCCCCCAGCCCACCGGTGATGCTGTTGGCGGCGGCATTGCCGGTACCGCTGAAATTGCCGGCCCCCGTATAGGTGAGCCGCTCGACATTCAAGGACAGGCTGTAGGCGGACAGGGCCGTTTCCACCCCGTCCGTTCCCTGCCCGGCCGCTTCGGTCACGATATCACCGGCATCGTCGACGATATAGGTGTCGTCGCCGTTCCCGCCGCTCAGCGTATCGGCCCCGGCCCCCCCATCCAGCCGGTTGGTGCCACCATTGCCGGTCAGGACGTTGGCCAAGCCATTGCCGGTACCGTCAATGGCAGCACTGCCGGTCAGGGTCAGGTTCTCCACCTCATCTGCTAGGGCATGGCTGACCGAGGCTTGCACCGTATCGGTTCCCTCGCCCGCCGCCTCGACCACCTGGTCCCCGGCATTGTCCACCGTATAGAGGTCGTTGCCGTCACCCCCCACCAGCGTGTCGGCCCCGGCCCCGCCGTTCAGGCTGTCATTACCCAGCCCGCCGGTCAGACTGTTGGCGGCTCCATTGCCCGTGATCTGGTTGGCGGCGTCATTGCCGGTCCCGTCGATGGCCGCCCCGCCCGTCAGGGTCAGGTTCTCCACCCCGGCACCCAACACGTAGCTGATGGAGGATTGCACCCGGTCGGCGGTCCCTTCACCGGCCAGTTCCACGACGACATCGCCGGCATTATCGACCGTATAGACATCGTTGCCGGTCCCACCGGTCAGGGTATCGGCCCCGGCCCCGCCATTCAGACTGTCATTACCAGTGCCGCCCGTGATGCTGTTGGCCAGCGCGTTGCCCGTGCCGCTGAAATTGCCGGTACCCGTGAAGATCAGTTCCTCCACATTACCGGCCAGGGTCAGGCTGTTGAGGCTGGTCAGCACACGGTCGCTGCCGGCGCCGGCGACTTCGGTCACCGTCTCGCCGGCATCGGCGATGATGTAGGTGTCATCGCCCAGACCGCCGGCCAGCGTGTCCACCCCGGCCCCGCCATCCAATGTATCGCTGCCGGCCCCGCCGGTGATGCTGTTGGCAAGATCATTGCCGGTGCCCGTGAAGCTGCCGGTGCCGGTATAGGTCAGGTCCTCGATGAAGGCCCCCAGCCCATAGGCGGACAAGCTGGTTTCCACGCGGTCGCGGCCATTGCCGTCAAATTCCGTGACCTGATCGCCCGTCTCATCCACGACATAGACATCGTCGCCGGCCCCGCCCAGCATCACGTCATCACCGGACCCGCCGACCAGACTGTCATTGCCGGCCCGTCCCGACAGGATGTCGTTGCCGGTTCCGCCCATCAGCGTGTCATTGCCGTCATGGCCCGTGATGCGGTCGTCACTGGCGGTGCCGGTCAGGCTGTCATGGCCCGCAGCGCCGCTGAAATTATTGATGACGGGGAAGCTGATGCCATCCCCCTTGTACAGGCGGGTCACGACGCCATAGCCGCTGCCATCCACATTCTCGGACGCCCAGACGGCAACGATGCCGCCATCCGGCCGCACCGCGATATCCGGGTGGGTCTGGTGGCCGTCCGTCGTCTGGGCCAGCAGGAATTCCGGCCCCCAGGGCGTATCGTCCCCGGCGAAGCGGCGGGCATAGATGCCGTTGCCGCTGCCATCCTGGCCGGCGGATATCCAGGTGATCAGATAGGAACCATCGGCCAGGGTGACGATACGCGGCTGTGTCTGGTCGCCGGCAAGCACGCTGTTGGCCGTGATTTCCGGTCCCAGCTTTGTGCCTTCCATGGTGAAGCGCTGATAGCGGATATCCGATCCGGTGCCGTTGGGTTCGGCCCAGGCCACCAGGAACCCGCCGCCCGTATCATAGAGCGGGGCGATGGAGGAAGCCTGCTGGTCCCCCGTCCGCGCCGTATGGATCAGGAAGGGGGCCGTGTAAGGCGAGCCGTCGGGCAGCATCACGCGGCCCCGGATTTCATAGCCGTTGCCGGCGGTAGCCGATTGTTCAGCCCAGGTGACGACGAAGGTGGACGCGCCATGATACAGGGGCAAGACCTCGCCCAGCATCACGGTCAGGCCATTGGCCGTCAGTTTCGGGTCGGACAGCCATTGATGGACAAAGGTATTGGGTCCGATCATCGGGTTGCCCTGATCATCGAACAACGACACGGCCACCCCGTTGCTGGCAGCTGTATCTTCCTGAATGGTCTTCGCGATGATCAAGGTGCCATTGGTCAAAACCGCGACCTTGGGGTAAATGCGGACGACACTGCCGTTTCCGCCTTCCGCATGGATGAACTGGGTACCAGCCGGGTTGCCGTTGCCGTCATAGCGCTGGCCATAGCCTGCCCAGGGACCGGACGCGGCACTGGCGCTGCTGTTCCAGGTGATGACGAAACCACCATCGGGTGTGGCGGTGATGTCGGGATTATCCTGCGCCCCCGCCGTTTTCAGGCTGTTGACCAGGAATTCCCCGCCCACCTTGTTGCCGGCCGCATCGAAACGCTGGGCATAGACGCCCATGTCGCTGCCATCCTGCCCTTCCGACACCCAGGTGACGACATGGCCGCCCCCGGCCAGTACCGCCACGGCGGGCCGGTACTGATTGCCGGTGGCATAATCATTCACCACCACCTCATTGCCGGGCGTCATGCTGCTGGAGGCCACGAAGTTGGTGACGCGGGCCGCATCCCAATCACTCCAGCGCACCCCGTCGAAGCCGCGGAACATGATGATGTCGGTGGAGTTCACTGTTGGCGTGGAGATGAACAGCCCGTCCAGATTGTTTCCATCCACCGTGAAGACCTGCCCCTCGGCCTTGACGACGCCATTCAGGCCCAGATAGCCGCCGCCCGGGGTCGTATCGATGAACTCGTATTTCTGGATCACCTGCAGGTGCCCGGCATTGGTCTGCCCCTGCGGATGCCCTTCCCAGACCATGCCGGCCAGCGGGACGGTGCGGATAGTGCTGGCCTGGAGGATGTCGCGGGCTTCCAGTATCGGGCCGGTGTCGGACGGGTAGAACAGCCGGGTGATGATGCCCAGACCACTGCCATCCTGGCCATCGGACGCCCAGGTGGCCAGGATGGCACCATCAGGCCTGACCGCCAGACGTACTTGCTGCTGGTCACCCAGCACTGTTTCAGACAGGCGGAATTCATCGCCAACCAGCCCGCCATTGGCATCATACCGCTGGGCATAAACACCGTAGCCGCTGCCATCCTGGTTCTGCGATACCCAGGCCACCAGCATGCCGCCGTCCGGCAGGGAAACAGCGTCGGGCACAAACTGGCTGTCATCATTGAAGCTGTTGACGCGCAGTCCGCCTGACGGGCCGATCTCCGTGCCATCGGCGGCGAAACGGTGCATTAGGACGGCCCGGTAAGTGCCGGTATATTCATCCAGCACTTTGTCCGTGAAGACGGCAAAGCCCCCACCGGCAAGGGCGACAGCGCTGGACTGGGCGGGAATGCCAAGGTCGGAAGACGGACCCACATTCAACTGTGCCGTCACCGGGTTGCCGTTGCTGTCATAGACGCGCGCACGTGTCAGCCATGATGTGCTGCTTGCCGTATACTGCATCCAGGTGACGACGAAATTCCCGTTATCCAGCAGGGTGATGTCACCGGCCTTGGAGACGGCGTTGCCGGCCGCAGCGCTGACATTGGCGACCTGTATGGTGCTGGTCAGCCAGTTCAGATCGGCATCGGCCAGCCGGATGTCGATCCGGCTGTTCACGCTGGCGCCATCATGCCAGCCATAGGTAAAGACGACCCGGCCATCCTCCAGAACCAGGGCCTGCGGTGTGGTGCGATAGACCGACGTGCTGCCGGTATCGAATATCACCAGTTGCGGGCCGACCTTCTGGTTCAGCGCGTCGAAGCGCTGGGCATAGGCGCCGATGCCGGTATTGTCGGCCGCCTTGGTGTTTTCCCAGACGATGACATAGCCGCCATCGGGCAGGGCCGTCACAATGGGGGCGTCCTGACGCCAGGCGGTCAGGGTGTTCACCTGGAACTCCCCGCCGATGCCATGGCCATCCTTGTCGAACCGCCGGGCATAGATGCCGTACCCGCTGCCATCCTGGCCGTCGGACGCCCAGGTGATGACATAGCCGCCATCGGCCAGGAAGGCGACGGAAGGATCATACTGGGTCGACGTCGTGTACTCGTTGATCCCCACCTCGCCGCCGGCGAGCAGCGTGCCCGCCGATGATACAACCGTACGGGCCTGGGCATTGTCCCAGGCGCTCCAGCGTACGCCGTCGCTGGCGCGCACGCTGATGGCGTCAACCGTATCGCCCGTGCCGGCCACGAATTTCAACGTGTGCAGGTCGGCGGCGGACACGCTGATGGTGCTGTTGGCGGCCTGGACGATGCCGTTCAGTTCGAAATGGCCGCTGCCGGCGGTGGCGTTGGTATCGATGAATTCATACTGGGTCAGGGCGGCAGGCATGTGGCCCGCCCCCTGCGGCTGGACATGATGGACCAGCGCGCCGGCTGACCATTCCTTGCCCACGCCTAGCAGGATATCGCGGGCATCAATGACGGGGGCCGCATTGGACGGGTTGTAGACCTTGCTGACGATGCCATAGCCGCTGCCATCCACATTGGTCGCCGACCAGGTGAAAACCACGCCGCCATTCGGCAAAGCCGCCATCTCGACCCGGTTCTGATCCCCTGCCCCATCATTGTTCACCTGGAACTCAGGCCCCAGGGGGCGCAGGTTGGCGTCCAGACGCTGGGCAAAGATTCCACCGGCCGCGCCGTCCTGGTTCTCCGACATCCAGGAAACCATGTAGCCGCCACCCGTCAGGGCGACGATCTGAGGATATTCCTGATTGCCCCAGGCAAAGCTGTTCACCCGGACAGCTGCACCGACCTTGGTGCCATTTTCGTCGAAGCGCTGGATCAGGATATTGGCATCGCCATCGCCACTGGGTTCCGCGCCAGCACTGCCGAAAACGACCACGAAGCCGCCATCCGGGGTGGCCGCGATATCGGAATTGCGCTGGGTGTAGGCGACGGATGTATTGACCAGGAACGGGGCGCTGACGGCTGTGCCGTCGGCATTATAGACGCGACCGCGCACCTCGTGTGCGTTGGCGCTGGCGCTGTCATATTCCGCCCAGGTCAGGACATAGCGGCCATTGGTGAGCGTGATGATGTCGCCCGCCATCTGGGCGGCACCGCTCGTATATTTTGGGGTGGAGACGCCGGCCACGGTTGTTCCCGGTCGCGCCAGATCGCTGTCAACCGTATAGACCCGGATGTCGGAAGCGGCGGCGCTGTTCGGATTATAGGCATAGGCGACCTTGATGGTTCCATCCTGCAGAACCGTCACCCTTGGCATGGTGTAATAGGTGGAGACGGCGCTTGTATCGAAGACCGTATATTCACCGCCGACCGCCACGCCGCTGGCATCATAGCGCTGCCCATGCACGCCGTAATTGGCGGTTCCCGCCCCCGTGGTCGTCACCCACAGGATCGTGAATCCGCCATCGGGCAGGGCGGCAGCAACAGGATAGAGCTGGGTAGCGGCAGTCAGGCTGTTGACCTTGAACTCGTCTCCGATCTTCTGGCCGGCTGCGTTGAAGCGCTGCGCATAGATGCCGTACTGGCTGCCATCCTGGCCGTTGGACATCCAGGTGATGACAAAGCCGCCATCGGCCATAACCGCCAGCGTGGGCTGTTCCTGGTTGCTGCTGGTATAGGTGTTGACGGGCACCTCGTCGCCACGGACAAAGGCGGCCGCCCTGGCCTCCGTCACCGCTGTCGCATTTTCCCAGGCGCTCCAGTTGGTACCATCGAAGGCGCGTACACTGATATTGTCGGTGCCGGCTGCACTGCCCCCCACGAATTTCAGCTTGTTCAGATCGGCGGCGGCGATGTTGATCACGGTCCCCGCCGCCTGTACCGCGCCGTTCAGCACGAAATAGCCGCTGCCAGGATCGCTGCTGTTATCGATGAACTCGTACCGGTCCAGCACCTGCAGATGCGTGGCCGCCGTCAGCCCCTGCGGATGGCCGGGCAGCAGCAAGGCAGCGGCGAAGCTCTGGCCGCCCTGCGCCACATGGATTTCACGACCATCGATGACGGGCGCATCATTGCTGATCGACAAGGTGCGGGAGATGACGGCATAGCCGCTGCCATCCTCGCCGCCGGTGGAACCCCAGGTGGCGATGACATCGCCATCGGCGGACAGGGACAGATCGACCTGGGTCTGGCTGCCCACGCTGGTCTGGGACAGCCGGAACTCGTTGCCTGCAGCAGTGCCATCAGCGCGATAACGCTGCCCATAAATACCGTACTGATCCCCGTCCTGCCCCATGGACGGCCAGATGACCAGATATCCGCCGTCTTTCAGCCCGATTACGTCGGGCGAGGTCTGGTGATTGTAGGTATAGCTGTTGACCCGGACCTCGCCGCCGACCTTGGTGCCACCGGCATCGAAGCGCTGCAGGCGCACGGTGTAGAAATCACCATCACGCTCGGCCGCTTGATCGGCCCAGACCGCAACGAAGCCGCCATCCTCCAGGCCCGCCATATTAGGGACGCGTTGATCCAGCGCGCGTACCGCCGACTGGACATAGAAGCTTCCGCCTTGCTTGCTGCCGGCATTGTCGAAGCGTTGGGCTTTCACCTCATAACCGTTGGTGCCGTAATCCTCGCCCCAGGCCACGACGAAGCCGCCGCCGTTCAAGGCCGTGATGGCCGGGATGTCGGTGATGGCAGCGGCATTCACCTTGGGCAGGGCCACCGACCGGCGACCACCCACAGCGGCGCCGCTGCTGTCATAAAGCTGCACGAAGATGTCGCTTGCGCTTCCAGCTGTGTAGCCATAGGCGACAGCTACCTTGCCGTCGCTCAGCAGAGTCGCAGAGGGGTAACTGCGCACGGCTGAATCGCCCGGCACCGACAGGGCGATCTCCGCCCCGACCTTGTTACCATTGGCGTCATAGCGCTGACCATAGGTGCGCCAGGTGGTGGTGGTCGCCGTGCGCAGACCCGTCCAGAACACCATGAAACCGCCATCGGCCATTTCCGTGACGGCAGGGGTCTCCTGGGCATTGGCGGTGGTGCTGTTGACGCGGAATTCAGCCCCGACCTTGTTGCCATTCTCATCCAGGCGCTGACCATAGATGCCGAAGCCGCTGCCATCCTGGCCGTTGGAGGCCCAGACGGTGACACGCCCGTTCGGGCTGCCTCCCCAGCGCGCCGTGGCGGGCTGATACTGATCGGAATTCGTATAAGAATTGATAACGGATTCGTTAGAAATATTGAAAAAATTTGACACAATCACCCCCTTGGCTTTCCCACGGCCAGGAGGGTAATTGTTAATTACTACAAATTCAATGACCAATGCGACTGTTATATTTAAATATCCTCTTCATGACTTCATTTGTATTCATACATTCTTTGTCATGATTTCATATTTACACATTACGATATTACATTAATTTTAAAGAATCCACATCAATGCCACCTAAGCAATTCTAATAATAGGTATGCATATATGCTCGCTAACTCCTGAATTTCGCTTCAGGGCCTATTCCTGGGCACCGGCCCGCCCCCGCTCCCATTCCAGCGCGTGCCGCACGATCAGGTCCAGGTCGTCCAGACGGGGCCGCCAGTCCAGCAGGTCGCGCAGCCGGGTACTGTCGGCCACCAGCTCGACCGGATCGCCGGTGCGGCGTGGGGCCTCCACCTGCGGCAGGGGCAGGCCTGCGGCGCGCTCCATGGCCGTCGCCACCTGACGCACGGAATAGCCGCGCCCATAACCGCAATTCAGCACCAGGCTGTCCCCGCCCCTTTCCAGATGCTCTAGGGCGCAGACATGCGCGTCGGCCAGATCGCTGACATGGATATAGTCGCGCACGCAGGTCCCGTCCGGGGTGGGATAATCGGTGCCGAAGATGTTCAGCGCGTCGCGCCGTCCCAGGGCCGTCTCGCAGGCCAGCTTGATCAGATGGGTGGCGTTGGGTGTCACCTGCCCCGCCCGCCCGTGCGGATCGGCGCCCGCCACGTTGAAATAGCGCAGCGCGATGGAGCGGAAGCCCGGATGCGCTGCCGCCACATCGGCCAGCATCTGCTCCGTCATCAGCTTTGACCAGCCATAGGGGCTGACGGGGGCAGCCGGGGTCTGTTCCGTCACCATCCGGGTGGGCGGATTGCCATAGACGGCGGCCGTGGAAGAAAAGATGAAGCGCCCCACCCCCGCCCTCACACAGGCCTCGATCAGGCTGCGGCTGGCGGCGGTATTGTTCCGGTAATATTTCAGCGGATCGGCCACCGATTCCGGCACGATGATGGAGCCGGCGAAATGCATGATGGTGCCGACACGGTGATCGCGCAGCAGGCTGCCCACCCGGTCAGCATCGGCGACATCGCCCAGGATCAGCGGCACATCGGCGGGCACCAGCCCCCGGGCGCCCGTGGAAAGGTCATCCAGAACCACGACCGCGCGCCCCGCCGCCCGCAAGGCCAGGACGGCATGACTGCCGATATAGCCCGCACCGCCTGTGACAAGTACCGTGTCCATTTCCAATCCCTGGCGTTTGTGGTGCCACTATGCCCCCTCCGCTCCTGTCCTGGAAAGGGCGGTCGCCATCGGCCTGATCCTGCCTAACAGGATGATATCTGAAAGCTATCTGATATCATCTTAATGCCAACCCCTTGCCATCCCCCGCCGGATCGCTCATAGCCACCTTTCCAACGCACCTGGCGATGTAAGGACATGTCATGCCGATCCTGGTCACCGGCGCTGCCGGCTTCATCGGATACCATACCTGCCGGGCGCTGCTGGACCGGGGGGAGCAGGTGCTGGGGGTGGATAATTTCTCCCCCTATTACGATATCCGCCTGAAACAGGCGCGGCTGGACCTTCTCACCCCCCGTTCCGGCTTCCGCTTCCAGAATACCGACATCGCCGACCGCGACGCCATGACGGCCCTGGTTCAAGCACATCCGGATATCACCGGCATCATCCATCTGGCAGCTCAGGCCGGGGTGCGGCATTCGCTGATCGACCCCTACACCTATATCCAGACCAACCTGATGGGGCAGGTGGTGATGCTGGAGGCGGCGCGCCTGCTGCCGGGCCTGCAGCATTTCGTCTATGCCAGCTCGTCTTCCGTCTATGGCGCCAATCAGGATATCCCCTTCTCCATCGACCACCGCGTCGACCGGCCCGTCTCGCTCTATGCCGCCACCAAGCGCGCCGATGAACTGATCACCCGCACCTACAGCCATCTCTACGGGCTGCCAGCCACGGGCCTGCGTTTCTTTACGGTCTATGGACCTTGGGGCCGGCCCGACATGGCGCCGATGCTGTTTGCCGAAGCCATTCTGGAAGGCAGGCCCATCCGGGTGTTCAACCATGGCGACATGGCCCGCGACTTCACCTTTGTCGATGACATCGTGGCGGGCGTGCTGGCTGCCCTGGACCGCCCGGCCACGCCTGGGCAGGATGTGGTGCCTCACCGGGTCTATAATCTGGGCAACCACCGCCCCGAACCGCTGCTGCGCTTCATCGGCCTGATTGAACAGGCCCTGGGCCGCAAGGCCGAGATGGTGCTGGAACCGATCCAGCCGGGCGACGTCGCCGCCACCTGCGCCGATATCGACGCCAGTACCCACGACCTGGGCTACCAGCCCCGTACCAGCCTGGATGACGGCATTCCGCGCTTCATCGACTGGTTCAAGACGTATCGCGGTGTGGCTGAAGGGTGATGTGATATCAGATATCTACATGATAGCTATCTGCTTCTAAACTGAGCTTCCTCAACTGGCAGGAAGCAAGGAGGAGAAGGCCACTCAGCAGGTCCTGCTGGGCAAGCAAACAGGTGCGGAGCTGAAGGGGTAGCGGATCGCCCGACCGGCTTGACAATCAGTCCAGAACAGCTAAAATAGCTTAAAGCTGTATACCTGATATATATGTCCTAAGGACATATATATCAGGTATACATAACGGGACCGCCTATGGCAGAACGCCTCTCAAGCCCCATCCGCGCGATCAAACGCACAAGACTGGCGACTTCCCTCCTGGAAACAGTTGTCGCCCCACAGCAGGCGCTTGTCACCCGTTACGGCATTCTGAAGGGTCTGCTGCGTATCTATCAGGATACGGCTGGCCATAAGCTGTTCCGTAAGGAGCCGCTTGGGAAAGTCCATGTGCAAAGAGTGATCGGCAATCTGATCGCGACCAGGGGACTGATTTCCGACCCGGATTATGGCCGGAATGTCTATCGCGTGCTTTCCATGGGCGATGCCACTGCGGAAGAGGCTTTCGCGCTGGTCACCCCGTTCGGCTATGTCTCGCACCTGTCCGCCATGCAACGCTGGGGGTTAAGCGACAGGCACCCCGTGGCACTGCATCTGACCTTGCCGGCGGATGCAGTGGCGCGCCGGATGGCGATGGAACAAATGGGGATGGATTTCCCCCCGCCCTTTGATCGGTTGCCCGTTGAAGCCGGGGTGCGGTTGGTAAACATGGTGCCCCCCGCAAAATTACGCGGTCGGGCCGTGGAGGTGACGAAGACAGCCCATCCCGGCGCTTGGCTGACTGTTCGCGGCACAGCCACCCGGCTGGCCACCATCGGCCAAACCTTCCATGACATGCTGGACCGTCCGGACCTGTGCGGCGGCATGGCGCATGTCCGCGATGTCTGGCGTGACCACGCCCCCACCTATCTGCCGGAAATCATCCGGGTGATTGAGGCCGATGGCTCCCCCATAACCAAGGTACGGGCCGGTTATCTGCTGGACGAGGCGCTGGGTTTGACGGGGGACGCGCGCATCCAGGGTTGGCTGGCGCATGCACAGCGCGGCGGATCGCGCGTGCTGGATCCATCACAGCCCTTTGCCCCCACCTATTCAGAAAAGTGGATGCTTTCTATCAATGTCTGACCACCCGATCCCGGCCCGCACCGTCGATATCAGCGCCTGGATCGAACGGGCACGGCAGGACCCGCACGCCTATACCGAACGTCAGGCGACAGAAATCGTTCTGTCGGCGATTGGCACACTGCCCGGCTTCGGCGGCCATTTTTTCCTGAAGGGCGGCATCCTGATGGCTGTTGTCTATAGCAGCCCGCGCAATACGGGCGATCTTGATTTCACGACCGACCTGCCACCCGATCCAGGCTTCGGGGAAAGACTGCGGAGCGGGCTGTATAGGGCTTTCCCACTGGTGACCGCGCGGCTGGGTTATCCCGACATGCTGCTGCGGGTTCAGACGGTGAAAGAGCGGCCCTACGCATTCGCAGGCCCACGCAAACTGTCCTTTCCGGCCTTGGTAGTTGGCATCGCCTATGCCCGCCGTGGACATTCGGCGGCCCGCCATCTGGAAACGGGGGCATCTCCCGACACAGTCACGGTCGAGATCAGTTTCAATGAGCCGATGCATGCCGTGGAACCGATCCGGCTCAGCCTGGATGGGCCGACCGTCAACGCCTACGCCCTCACTGAACTGATCGCAGAAAAACTGCGCGCATTCCTGCAGCAGACACAGCGTAATCGCGGGCGGCGTCAGGATATCTATGATCTGGCCCATCTGGTCGAGCAGTTCCACCTGGATGCCGCGGAACGGCAACTGATCCTGACCACGCTGCATGACAAAAGTCAGGCACGGAATATCACAGCGACCGTCAACTCCCTTGAGGACCCCGACCTGATCCGTCGTGCCAGGGCCGATTGGCATACACTGGAACAGGAGGTCGGTGAGTTGCCCGATTTCGACGAACGGCTGAGGGTGGTGCAGCGCTTCTATCGTAGTCTGCCCTGGTAGCCGCATCGCTCTTTATATGATAACCATGAGTTATCTATGTGATATCATATAGCTATTAGATAGCACTTTGATTACTATATTTCTGACAGATACCAACATGCTATCACTTTGATCGCAGATTGAACGCATCGGGTTCGCCGCTATGCCTACCATCGTTTTCGCCAGCCCCAAGGGTGGGGCCGGCAAATCCACTTCCGCGGTTCTGCTGGCCACGGCCCTGGCCGGGCAGGGGGCCAGTGTCACCATCATCGATGCCGACCCGAACAAGCCGGTTTCGCGCTGGGCCCGGCTGCCGGGCAAGCCCGCGAACCTCACCGTGTTGGCCGATGTGACGGAAGAGACGGTGACCGACGCCATTGACGAGGCGGCACAGAAGACAGCCTTCGTCATTGTCGATCTGGAGGGTACGGCCTCCATGATGGTCGGTTACGCCATGAGCCGGGCGGACCTGGTGGTGATCCCCAGCCAGGGATCGCAGCTGGATGCCGGTGAAGCGGTAAAGGCCATCCGGCTGGTGCGCAGTCAGGAACGCGCCTTCCGCCGCGACATCCCCTTCGCGGTGCTGTTCACCCGCACCAGTGCCGCCATCCGCCCGCGCTCTCTGCAAAGCATCGCCGCAGAATTCGCGGAAAATGACGTGCCCGTCTTCGAGACGCAACTGCATGAGCGCGACGCCTTCCGGGCCATCTTCGCCTTTGGCGGCACGCTGGCCGATCTGGACCCGTCCCAGGTCACCAATATCAAAGCCGCCATCGCCAATGCCCTGGCCTTCGCGGGTGAGGTGGTGGCGGTCCTGAAGGGTGGCATGAAGGCGTCCGTGGCCTGAGCATGACCGAGGGAGCGACAAGCATGACCAAGTCCCGCGCCAGCATTTTCGGGGAAGGGGAGGAGGGGCTGGACCTGTCCGGCTTCGCGCCCAAGGCCGCCCGCGATATCCAGGCCCCGCCCGCCGATGCTATCCGCGCCGTGTCGGAAGCCGCCCGCTTCCCCAGCCGGGAGGCAAAGCCCATTCCAGCGCCCGCCGTCCCGCCACCATCCGCGCGGCGCGAACAGCGCCGACACCGCACCGGTCGCAATGTGCAGTTCAACATCCGGGCGCGTCAGGAGACGATCGACAGCTTCCTGGCCATTGCCGACCGGGAGGGGTGGGTCCTGGGCGAGGTGCTGGAACATGCCGTGGCGGCGCTGGAGCGGGAGCGGGCTGGTCGGGACGATACGGGCCGTGGCTGATATCTGCATCACCCGCCGCCGCCTGCCGGAAATGCCGGATGGCGTTCCATGACGGGGCTATCCCATGGCCATGATCAGACGACTGGCCCTCTTTCCCCCGTCATGCGGTTCTTGCTCGACCTTGTGACGGCCCGGCTGACGGACGGCTCTCCCCCTCGCGCTTCGGGCCTTGACTGGACTGAAGTTGCGCCCCTGGTCCGGCATCATCGCCTGCTTCCATATCTGGCCGGTATCCAGGGCTTTTCACCCGCAATCCAGACCCAGCTGAAGGACCTGCGCACCAGAGCGGCCCAGGAAACGCTGCTGCTGGGCAGCCGGCTGCGGATGATCGCTGAACGGTTCCAGGAAGCCAGCATTGACCTGCTGGTCCTGAAAGGAATGCCACAGTCGATATTGCTGTTCGGAAACCTGCATGCACGGTCGTGCCGCGATATCGACCTGCTTATCAGGCCCGCGCAGAAGGATCGGGCCATCGGTCTGCTGCGGGATATCGGCTATGGCACGGGACCGGACACCATACATGCCCATGTCAACGCCTTGCTGCTGGCCCACCGGGATGGTGGTCCCCCGGTAGAGCTGCACATGCGCCTTTCCAATCCCGACATCGCTTTTGCCGCAGCTGACTTCGATCCATTCTCCCATGCTGTGACCGTCATGGTGGCGGGGCAGGGTGTCCCCACCTTGTCACCAGCTGCGACGATTGCCTATGCGGCCTGGCATGCGGGGCGCCATCGCTGGTCCCGGCTTTACTGGCTGGCTGATCTGGCCGCAGCGGCAATCCATCGCCCGGTTATCGACTGGCGGGAAGCGATGGATATTGCGCGCCAAGTGGGCTGCGAAAGACATCTGTGGCTGGCCCTATGGCTGGCCAAGCGCCTGATGGGGATCGCCCCCCCGCTGCCATTACCGACGCAGGGCGGGGTCCTGTCGGCCCTGCGTCGGGCAGAAGCGGTAACCCTCGCTCTGTGGGCACAGCCTCCCAGTACAGACCAGGAAGCGGCACGTCATCTGGGCGCCCTGCAACTTGCCCACGCCGATATAGGGCTTTACGAGGGATGGCGGGCCCTGCGGCTGCTATATAGTCTGCGCCACGCCGCCCTGAACCGTCTGATCCGGTCGTTGCGACCGGCTGCCAACAGATCAGGATAAATCGCTGTTGGTAGGCGCTACATTATGCCCGCGGCATGAAATCTTGACCTTTGGTCACTCTTTCCTGCCCCTCAATCGCCGGCGCCAGCATCCGCGGGCTTGGCTACGCCGCATGTGCGGCGCGGCGGCGGTCGCCGCCGTACCAACGGTCATAATTTATGACCGTTGGTGTTATTCGGGTCCCGCCCCTGGCATCAAAGGCGGCGTTCCAGGACCTTGATGATG